>DBGFLF010000344.1:0-3919 GCA_048528725.1 Collinsella sp. | reverse complement strand
CGAAGATCCCGCTGCCGAGGTTGCGCTACTGCAGAAGCTGGGCAACGAAGCCGCACAGGAGGCATAAACCCTTATGACCGCAGGTCAAAACCGCATACCCGTGAATCTTGACTATGCCGCCTCGACGCCCATGCGCGCCGAGGCGCTCCTTGCGCAGCGCGAGTACGACGACAGCGAGCTTGCCGGCGTCAACCCCAACTCGCTGCATTCGCTCGGCCGCAAGGCCGCCGCGCGCCTGGAAGTCGCCCGTCGCGAGATCGCCCGTAGCTTTGGCGCGCGCGTCCGCCCGTCCGAGATTGTTCTGACCAACGGCGGCACCGAAGCCAACCAGCTGGCGCTGCTCGGTCTTGCCGAGGGCGCCCGTCAGCGCGATCGCAAACGCGATCGCGTAATCGTTTCGGCCATCGAGCACGATTCGATTCTGGACAACCTGCCGCTGCTGCGTGCCGCCGGCTTTACCGTCGACCTGGTGCAGCCATGCCGCGCGGGCTACATTGAGCCTGCCGCGCTTGTCGAGCTGCTTGGCGACGACGTGGCGCTCGTAAGCATCATGGTCGCCAATAACGAGACCGGTGTGGTGCAGCCCATCCGCGAGCTTGCCGCCGCCGCACATGCTGCCGGCGCCCTGTTCCACACCGATGCCATCCAGGGCTATCTGCATATTCCGCTAGATGTCACCGAGCTGGGAGTTGACACCATGACCGTTGCCGCGCACAAGATCGGTGGCCCCGTGGCATCTGGCGCGCTCTACCTTAAGAGCCGCACGCCGCTGCGCCCGCGCATTTTTGGCGGCGGACAGGAAGCCGGACGTCGCGCGGGCACGCAGGACCTGCGCACGCAGCTGGCTTTTGCCGCTGCCGCCCGAACGCTGGCGCCCCATGTAGCCCAGGAGCGTGCGACGCTGCAAACCCTTTCCGACAAGCTCTACGCCACGCTTACGGCCCACCCTCGCATTCACGCCACCATGGGCGACTATGCGCATGCCGACCGTCTGCCCGGCATGGTATCGATCTACATTGATGGCATGGACTCCGAGGAGCTCATCGTCAAGCTCGACGCCGCCGGCTTTGAGGTATCGGCCGGTTCCGCCTGCTCGAGCGGCAGCATGGACCCGAGCCATGTTCTCAGCGCCATGGGTATTGGCCGCGAACAGGCCCTGGGTGCACTGCGCATCTCCTTCGATGACCGCGTGAATCCGGGCGATCTGGACGAGTTTGCCCAGACGCTGCTCTCGATCGTAGGCGCCGCATGATCGTCGCCGAGTTCGAGCGCGCTCTGCTGGCACGCTATCCCAAGAGCGATGCCGAGAGTTGTGACCATGTAGGACTCTCCGTCGGCGACCCTGCCGCGGAGATTACCGGTGTTGCCTGCGCACTCGATGCGACCGAAGCCAATGTGCACCGCGCCCAGGAGGCCGGCGCCAACGTGCTGCTGACGCATCACCCCATCTATATCAAGGCACCCGAGGCGTTTTGTCCGGCGGATGCCGCACGCCCCCAATGCAGTGCGGCGCTCTACGAGGCAGCGCGTTGCGGCGTGAGCATTATCTCGCTCCACACCAACCTGGACCGCTCGCACGAAGCCCGCATCTGCCTGAGCGAGCTGCTGGGTGCCGCACCCGTGAGCTCACTGGAGCACGTGGACGACCCCGAGACCACCGGCCTGGGCGCGCTTACAACGCTCAACGACCCCTGTAGCCTGCGCGAGCTCGCCGCCCGCGCCGCAAAGGCATTTGGCAGCGACCCGCGCGTGTGGGGCAATGCCAAGCACACTTGCAACACCATCGCCATTTTGGGCGGCTCCCTGGGCGACTTTGGCGAGCTCGCCATCGCCGCGGGTGCGGATGTCGTCGTGACGGGCGAGGCGGGCTACCACGTGGCGCAAGACCTTGCCTTGCGCGGTCTGGGCGTCATCTTGCTCGGCCACGACCGCTCCGAGGAGCCGTTCGTTGATATATTGATGAACTCTGCAGTTGACGCCGGGGTCGACCCCCGTCATGCGATTAAAATACTGAACCCTTGCCAATGGTGGACTGTGACAAAAGGAGAGAACTTATGAGCGCCGGCGCTACGCTACTCAAGCTGCAACAGATCGATTTGGAGCTCGCCCGCAACAAGAGCGAACTTGCCAATATGCCGGAGCTCAAGGAGCTCGCTTCCAAGCGTAAGACCTACGTTAAGCTTAAAGCCGAGATGACCAAGCTCTACGCCCAGCGCAAGGACCTGGACATTGAGCTCGACGATCTCAACACCACCGAGATTCAGACCAACAACGCCATTGAGGCTGCCAAGAAGCGCCACGTCGACGGTTCCGACTACCGTGAGGTTCAGGACCTGGAGAATGAACTCGCAACCCTGGCCAAGCGTCTGGACAAGATTGAGCACACCCGCAAGGACGTCGTTGTCGCCCATAAGGAGGCGCTCGACCGCGAGGCCCGCGCACAGGCAATTATCGCCAAGTTCGAGGAGGGCGTGAAGGCCGATACCAAGGCCGCCCGCGCTAAGGCTGCCGACCTGCAGGCTCAGATTGACGCCGCCACTAAGGAACGCACCGCGCTTGCCGCCACGCTGCCGGCCGACGTGCTCACCGACTACGAGCGTCTGCTCAAGCAGTTCCGCGGCCTGGCCGTCGAGACCATCCAGGGCAACATCCCCACAGTCTGCCACACCGCGCTGCAGGCATCGTCCATGAGCGACCTCAACCACGACGGTAGGTCAATTACGCACTGCCCGTACTGCCACCGCCTCCTGGTACTCCCGAGCAAGGAAGCTTAAACGATGACGGCATCCAACAATTCAATGCAACTTGAGGGAAAAACAATCCTGCTGGGCATTACCGGCGGGATCGCCGCCTATAAGTCGTGCAACATCGTGCGCCTGTTGCAAAAGCGTGGCGCGCGCGTCAAGGTCGCTATGAGCGAGCATGCCACCGAGTTTGTGGGCCCGCTCACCTTTCGTGCGCTCACCAACGAGCCCGTTGCCGTGGGCCTATTCGACGACCCCTCCGACCCCATCCACCACATTTCGCTGGCGCAGGAGCCCGATCTGGTGGTCGTGGCGCCCGCGACGGCCAATATCATCGCCAAGATGGCCAACGGCATCGCCGACGACCTCATCTCCACCACGCTGCTGGCAACGCCACGACCCATTGTGATCGCGCCGGCCATGAACAATGGCATGTGGAAAGCGCCGGCGACGCAGGCCAACATGGCCACGCTGCGCGACCGTCGCGTCCATGTGGTGGGGCCCGGCAGCGGCTACCTTGCCTGCGGCGACGTGGACACGGGACGCATGAGCGAGCCCGAGGACATCGTCGAGGCCGTCTGCCAGGTGCTCAACTCCGCACCTCAGGATCTTGCGGGCAAGCGCATCGTGATCACCGCCGGCCCCACGCACGAGCCGATCGACCCCGTGCGCTTTATTGGCAACCGGTCGTCGGGCAAGATGGGCATCGCTCTGGCGGGGGAGGCCGCTCGCCGCGGTGCTGCGGTCACGCTTGTGCTGGGGCCGACATCGCTCGATGTTCCTCGCGGTGTGGAGTGTTTGCGCGTACAGACCGCCGCAGAGATGTTGCAGGCGGCACTGGGCGCCTTTCAGACGGCCGATGCGGCCATTTGCGCGGCGGCCGTCGCCGACTACACCCCCGCATCCCCTGCCGACCATAAGCTCAAAAAGGCCAACGAACGCCTGGATCGCATCGAACTAGTCGAGACGGTCGATATTTTGGCTGAGCTCTCGCGCCAGAAGGGCGAGCGCCGTGTGATCGGATTTGCAGCCGAGACCGATAACGTCGTGGAGTACGCTGAGCGCAAACTTGCCCGCAAGGGCTGCGATGCAATCATCGCCAACGATGTCTCGCGCGCCGATTCGGGCTTTGGAACCGATACCAACAAGGCCTGGATTGTGAGCACAGCGGGTAC
>DBGFLF010000343.1:0-1664 GCA_048528725.1 Collinsella sp. | reverse complement strand
ATGCCAAGATCGCCTGTATCGCCGCGGCGTCCATCATGGCCAAGGTCACGCGTGACGAGATGATGGTCGAGTACGACGCCGAGTACCCCGAGTACCATCTGGCCGAGTCGAAGGGCTATGCGAGCCCCGAGCACATCGAGGCCATTCGCAAACATGGACTTTGTCCGCTGCACCGCGTGAGCTTTTGCGGAAACTTTCTGCAGACTGAGCGCCTTTTCTAGGTCAATTGTGGAGACAGGGACCTCTGGGGTTTTATAAACATGCTGGTAGCGGGCCGTATGCAACACCATTGCTGCGTACGGCCCGTTTTTTGACGGCATTTGGTCAGCTTTTGGTTTGCTTCCGGTACTTACCCGCATGAAAGGTGCTCTCATCATCGGGGCAATGCAGTGTGCGGGAAAGGAGACCCCATGAGTGCCGCAAGCAAAAAGAGTAAGACGCAGCAGCTCAAGGAGTGTTGGGAAAACGGCAAGCTCGACTGCGGGGCGATGACGCCCGAGTTTATCAAGGGACTCAGTCCTCGCGAGCTGGGCATGCTGGGCGAGCTGATCACCATCGACTACTTTAACGAGCGCGGCTACACCTTGCTGGAGCAGGGTTATCGTTGCACCGAGGGCGAGGCCGACCTGGTGCTGCTCGATGAGCTCGACGATGTCGTGGTGATGGCCGAGGTCAAGACCAGACGCGTCGCTCTGGATTGCGCCACGCGGGTCTTTCCCGAGGAGGCCGTGGACGCCCAAAAGCAACGTCGCTACCGCCGCATCGCAAGTTGCTATCTCATGGAGCATTATCCGCTCAAGGCGATTCGCTTCGATGCCGTGGGCGTTACCATTCGCGGCGGGCATATCGCCGAGATCGAGCACCAGTACAACGCGTTCGATTGGCAGGTGTCGTGATGGCGTTCGAGACGTTTGCCGTTCACGCGGCCTGCATCCGCGGCGTCGAGGCGATTCCCGTCACGGTCGAGGTCTCGCTTGCCGGCGGCGTTCCGGGCATCCAGATGCTCGGCATACCGAGTATGGAGGTGATGGAGTCGCGCGGTCGTATTCGCTGCGCGATGCGCTCCGCCGGGTTCGAGATCCCGCGCTCGGGCATTACGGTCAATCTGGCGCCCGGCGATATCCGCAAGACCGGTAGCGGCTTTGATCTGCCCATCGCCATCGCGGTATTGGCGGCCGATGGGCAGATTCCCCGCGACAACCTCGATCGTTGTCTTATCGCTGGTGAGCTTGGCTTGGACGGTACGGTGCTTCCTGTCAAGGGCGAGGTGGCGTTTCAGTTATTGGCGCGTGATTTGGGGCTGTCCTTTATCGCCGGCAGGTCAGACCAGCATGTGCCACTCGCGGGCGTGGATTGCGGATTCATCGATCATTTGTCTCAGCTTGCTCATGGTATGGGCGATGCCGCGCGGCACTACTTGGATTCCGAGGGCGTCGAAGCGACCTTTGAGCCTGAGCTCGACTATGCCGACGTGCTGGGGCAGGAAGTCGCTAAACGCGGCATGGCGCTTGCGGCGGCAGGAGAACTCGGCTTGCTCATGATCGGGTCTCCGGGATCGGGCAAGACGATGCTCGCACGCCGTATGACCGGCATCCTGCCCGAGCTTTCCGTTGAGGATCAGCAGGAGGCACTGTGCATCCATTCGGTTTTGGGTGAGAACATTG
>DBGFLF010000342.1:0-1615 GCA_048528725.1 Collinsella sp. | reverse complement strand
CCCTTGGGGACGAACAGCATCTGACCGCAGTTGGGGCACTTGAGGTAGGCCGTGGTCTTCCGACCCTTCCACATCTTCTTAGCCGTGCGCTTGGCACGCTCAAAGTCTTCCTTGCTCGTACCCGATGCGCGCGAGGCGTTGGCCGCCGCCGTGCCGCCGCCCAGGCTGGCGACGAACTTGCCCAGGCAGGGGACGTTCGCAGTCGCGGCAACGAAGGCATCATTTTCCTTGCGGCGGGCGCCGATGTTTTTGGACAGGCCACGCAGCACGCCGAGTACGATTACGGCGATGGCGATCCAGATGAGCCACTGGTGGCGGGCCGACGATCCGACCATCGCGAAAATAATTCCTATGAAGCCCAACACGATGGTAAGTTCGTCGGCGCCGTTGCGACCTTTCATAAAGTCATTCATGCGAATTGCCTTTCATTCGATCTTCTGCACGCCTTTATACCCCTTTTGGTGCAAAGGGGACAGGTTAATCTGCACCAAGGTGGTGCAAACGTACCTGTCCCCGATGCACCAAGATGGTGCAAAGAAATCTGTCCCCCTTGCACCAATTACTTGGTGAGTTTGTCGACGACGCGTTCGATCTCGGCGAGCTTGGCGGCTTTGAGGTCTTCGTCGCCCGATTCGATGGCCGAGGCGACGCAGCCCTCGATGTGCGCCTTCAACACATCGGCGTTGATGCGCGCGATGAGCGCCTGCGTGGCCATGAGCTGCGTGGAAATATCGACGCAGTAGCGGTCCTCATCGACCATCCGCAGGATGCCGTCGATCTGGCCGCGTGCCGTTTTGAGCATGCGGGTCACCGATTTATGGTCTGCCATCATGGCGGGTCCTCGTTTCTGGTCGATGGGGTCGAATGCCTCTGGTAGCTGCTACGCTGCGGTCACAGACAGGGCGTGGAACTTCTCGCCGGCGCCCTCGACGGCGGCGGCGAGCTGCTCGGCGGTCACGGTGTCGGCGCACTCCACCTGGACGGTCTGGGTCTCGTGATCGGCGTCGGCGTCGGTCACGCCGGCCACGTTGAGCAGTGCCGTCTCGACAGTAGCGTCGCAGTGGCCGCACATGAGGCCCGAAGTCTTGATTGTGTAACGCATGGGTATTCCTCTCTGTTGTGTCGGCTTTCCCAGGCACCCGACCTTGACCTTCAGGCCGTCGCGCGCGTACCGAAGTACGCGTCGCTCCTCTTTCAGGTCAATCTCGGGCACCTGGAAAACCCGTTCTAAATGGACGTAATGGTGAGCCTATTTTGCCACTTTAGGCTTAAAGGATTTCAGGCGCAGCGCATTGCTTACGACGCACACGCTCGACAGGCTCATGGCCGCGGCGCCAAACATCGGCGAGAGCTGCCATCCGGTGAGCGGGAAGAACACGCCCGCCGCCAGCGGAATGCCGATGCCGTTGTAGAACAGTGCCCAGAACAGGTCCTGTTTGATGTTGCGGATCGTGGCGCGCGACAGCTCGATGGCCCGCGCAACATCCATAAGGTCGCTGCGCATGAGCACCACGTCGGCACCCTCTTTGGCGATATCGGCGCCGGTGCCGATGGCAAGGCCCACGTCGGCGCGCGCCAGGGCGGGGGAGTCATTGATGCCGTCGCCCACCATGGC
>DBGFLF010000341.1:0-2034 GCA_048528725.1 Collinsella sp. | reverse complement strand
CTCCTCCTGGTGCTGCGGCGTGATCGGGGCGCCGGGGTTCAGGATGCCGTACTCGTGCTGGCCATCGTTGACGTAGGTGTTAATGCGCGTGATACCGTCGGTCCAGACCGGGCGGCAGAGGCAACCCAGGTTCATGACCTCCTCGACGATGAACTTGCCCGTGAAGCCAGCGAAGAAGCCGAGCGCGACGGTGTCGACGCCCATCTTCTTAAAGGCGAAGGACACGTCGAGGCCCTTGCCGTTAGCCGTGTAGCTGGCCGAACCGGTGCGGACGTTCTCGTCGGGCTCGAGCGGAGAGCTCGAAACCGTCATGTCGACAGCCGGGTTAGCGGTTAGCGTGTAGAACATTTACAGTACCCCCTGTATATGTGAGGGCCGCGTGGCCGGCCCATTCCAACCACGCGGTTACCTCTGATACCAAATTAGCGAGCTGCGGACTCGAGCAGTGCCTTGACCTCGGCGGC
Organism: Collinsella sp.; assembly: GCA_048528725.1. Taxonomy (GTDB): domain Bacteria; phylum Actinomycetota; class Coriobacteriia; order Coriobacteriales; family Coriobacteriaceae; genus Collinsella. Next base: position 1,570 of record DBGFLF010000341.1, on the reverse strand, counting down.
GGTGTTGCAGGCGAGCGCCTTCTCGGCGAGCTCGTCGCACTCGGCCTTGGTCCACTGGCTGATGGTCTTGCGGGCGCGCAGGATCGACGGAGCGCTCATCGAGAACTCCTCCAGGCCCCAGCTGATCAGCAGCGGCTCGAGCAGCGGATCGGCAGCGGCCTCGCCGCACATACCGACCATGATGCCGGCCTTCACGCCGCTCTCGATGATGTTCTTGAGCGAGCGGAGCACGGCGGGATAGTAAACCTGGTACAGGTTGGAGATGGTGTCGTTACCACGGTCGGCGCACATGGTGTAGCCGATCAGGTCGTTGGTGCCGATGGAGAAGAAGTCGGCGACCTCGGCAAGACGGTCTGCGAGCAGCGAAGCGGCGGGCGTCTCGACCATGATGCCGACCTCGATGTTCTCGTTGAACTTGCGACCCTCTTCGGTCAGCTCGGCCTTGCACTGCTCGACGAGCTCCTTGACAGCCAAGACCTCCTCGACGCAGGTGACGAGCGGGATCATGATCTTGACGTCACCGAAGGCGCTAGCGCGCAGCAGAGCGCGGAGCTGGACCTTGTACTGGTCGGGATTGGCCAGGCAGTAACGCACAGCGCGGAAGCCCATGAAGGGGTTGTCTTCCTTGACCATGTGCAGATACGGAATCTCCTTGTCGCCACCCACATCGAGCGTACGGATGATGACAGGAGCACCCTTGAGCGCGCTGGCGACCTTACGGTAGGCGTTGAACTGCTCCTCCTCGGAAGGAAGCTCAGCGGAGTCCATGAACAGGAACTCGGAGCGGAACAGACCGATAGCCTCGGCGTCGTGATCGAGCGCGTTGGGCACGTCATCGGGGTTACCGATGTTGCAGGCGATGATCTTCTTGATGCCATCGGCAGTCACGGACGGCTTGCCACGGAAGGCCTCGAGGGCTGCCTTCTCGGCAGCGAAGGCCTCGGCCTTGGCGGTGTAGGCAGCGAGCGTCTCCTCGTCGGGATCGGCCTCGACGATACCCTTGCCACCGTCGACGACAACGGTCATACCGTTGCGCAGCGCGGTGCAGCTGTTGGAAACCGAAAGGACAGCCGGAATCTCGAGGGCGCGCGCAATGATCGCGGAGTGCGACGTGCGGCCACCGGTCTCGGTGACGATACCGGCAACGTGGGCCTTATCGATCGTGGCGGTCATGGACGGCGTAAGGTCGTGCACGACAACGACGGTGTTCTCGGGCAGGACGGAGAGGTCGACGACCTCCTTGCCCAGCAGCTCGGCCAGAATACCGGTGCGGATGTCGGCGATGTCGGCCGCGCGCAGACGGAACATCTCGTCGTCCATGGACAGGAACATGTTCTCGAACATGGTCGAGGTGTCCATGAGCGCCTGCTCGGCGCAGGTACCGCCGTCAATGGCGGCGTTGATGGCGTCGGTCATGCCCGGGTCCTGAGCCAGGACAATGTGTCCGCTCATGATCTCGGCCTCGGCCTCGCCCACCGTCTCCTTCATGTGGTCGGCCTGAGCCTGGGTCTTCTCGCAGAAGACCGAAAGAGCGGACTGATAGCGCTCCTTCTCTGCTGCCGAATCAGCA
>DBGFLF010000340.1:0-3373 GCA_048528725.1 Collinsella sp. | reverse complement strand
GGTAGAAATAGCGCTTGACAAATGAGCGGGGGCGGACGTGTCGAAACGTCCGCCCCCGCTTTGATATCGCGATGTGGCTATGACTGCGAGATGGCCGCGAATCGACTACTCGCCGCGCTTCTCCTCGCGGCGAGCGGCGGCACGCGCATCGTGGATGCCCTTGATCGCGGCATGGCGTGCCGTGCGGGCGTCATGGATGGCGTCGCGAGCCTCGGCGGTCGTTGCCTTGGCAGAGCGCAACTTGGCGGCCAGGTCGGGGTTGGTTTCGGCGACCGCAGTAATCGCGGGGCCGTCGAGCTCCTCTTGCGTGGGCTCGGCCAAAAAGTCGATAGCATACTGGGCGGCTACCATGGAGCCCTTTGCCAGCATGGTCTCGTCAATCTTGTAAAAGCAGGAATGCTGGGCGTACGTGGCGCCAATCTTGGGGTTGCGCGTACCTACAAAGGCGAGCACGCCCGGTACGCGGCGCAGGTACTCCGAAAAATCCTCACCCGAGAGTGTGCCGCGATAATGGCCTTGGCCGGTGGGGCCCAGGCATTTGATTACTGCCTGGCGGCAGCGCTCGCTCGAGGCGGCATCGTTTTCGACCTTATAATTGGCGATGGTGTAGTCGGTGAGCTCTGCCTCGGCGCCCAAGGCGGCCGCGGTATGTTCCACGATGCGACGCATAAGCTCCGGCATTTCCTCGTGGGTCGAATCGCCGTAGGTGCGCACCGTGCCGGCGAGGTAGGCCGTGCCGGCGATAACGTTGCGCGCGGTTCCGCCGTGCAGCTCGCCGACGGTAATGACGGCCGGCTCGTAGGGACTGATCTCGCGCGAAACGATGGTCTGCAGAGCGTTGACGATCTCGGCGGCAACCATAACGGCGTCGTGACCGCGCTGGGGCATGGCGCCGTGGCACGAGGTGCCGCGGACGTCGATGCGGAACCAGTCGGTATTGGCCATGCGCGGTCCGGGCTCGCAGCTCACAGTGCCGGCGTCGACCTCACTCCAGATGTGCGCGGCGTAGGCGCCATCGACGCCGTCGAGCACGCCCGTGCCGATCATGAGTTTGGCGCCCTGGCCGTTTTCCTCACTGGGCTGGAAGACGATGCGGACTTCGCCGTGGATGTCGTCGGTCATATGGCGCAGGATCTGCAGCGTGCCGAGCATCATGGCGATGTGGCAGTCGTGGCCGCAGGCGTGCATGCAACCCTCGTTGACGCTGGCGAACTCTTCGCCGGTCTGCTCGGTGACGGGCAGGGCGTCGATGTCGGCGCGCAGAAGGATGCGGCGGCGCGGCGTGCCGCCCTCGCGATAGGCATCCGGCGCGGTACCGCGAAGCGTTGCCACCAAGCCGGTTTTGAGCGGACGCTCGTAGGGGATATTCATGGCGTCGAGCTGGTTGGCGATGTCGGAGGTCGTGCGCTCCTCGGCGAGGCTCAGCTCCGGGTGCTTATGGAAGTGGCGGCGCTGCTTGATGATATAGGGTTCAAACTCGGTAGCGATATCTTTGATGGCTGCGGTGACATCGTCAGCCGCGCGAGCCTCGGTCGCCGCCATAATCTGCTGTGCCTTGGTCTTCGTCATGGTCGATTTGCTCCTTGCTGGGTTGATCGCAAAATCGTACAGGCTCTCTCCAGTATGCCACCTGCCGCTAGGGCTGGTAAAGTTGCCGTTTGCCGCTTGGGGTTTTGTTGCAAGGGCGGGGGAGTACACTCGGGGGTGTTGAATTTCCTGCCAGAGATGGGGATGCCCATGCAACATATCGATCGGATTATCCGCTCCAAGAACGTCTTTACCGCGCAAGACGGCATCGATACCGCCCGCGAGCTGGCGATTGCCATCGCAGGCGACCGTATCGTCGCAGTCGGTGCGCCCGATGACGTGATCGCCGCCGTTCCCGCCGCCACGTCGGTTATCGATTACGGCGAGCAGTTTGTCTGCCCAGGTTTCCATGACGCTCATCTGCACTTCTTCCATACCTCGGTCGGCTCCTCGCCGTACATGCTCATGGATATGGGCACGTCCGAGGCTGCGCTGGTGCAGCACGCGCTCGAGTTTTCCCAGGACCTGCCCGATGACGCTTGGGTTGTGACGCAGGGCTGGCGCGACTACCGTTGGGACCCGCCCGAGCATCCTACCAAGGCGTCGCTCGATGCGGCATTCCCCGATCGTCCCTGCGTTATGTATTCGGGCGACGGGCACACGCTTTGGCTCAACAGCCGCGCACTCGAGGCGCTCGGCGTCACACGCGACAGCGAGCCGCCAGCGGGCGGCAGTTACGACAAGGATGCAAATGGCGAGCTCACGGGCATTGCTCACGAGGCAGCTGCCATGCAGCTGCTACCGCGCTGCCTTGAGTGGCTGGGCGAGGACCGCATCGCGAGCGCCTACGCCGATCAAATGAAGCGCATGGCCGAGCAAGGTATCACCTCGATCTGTGACATGTCGCTCATGCCCATGCCGGGCTGCGATTTTATTCGCGACGACGTCTACGACAAGCTGCAGGCCGCCGGCAAGCTGGGCATCCGCGCCCATCTATTCCCCACGCTGTTGGATGACCAGTCGCGCCTGGAAAAGCTGCAGGCCCGTTACGCAAACAACGCGCTGCTCTCGGCGCCGGGCTTTAAGCAGTTTTTCGATGGCGTGTCGAGTGAACACACGGCCTATCTCACCGAGCCCTATACCAACCCACGTTTTCCGGGCGACCAGGGTCGTTTGACGGTTCCTGCCGAGTGCATGCGCAAACTGGTTCTCGCGGCGGCAGAGCGTGGCCATACCGTACGCATCCACGTCATCGGTGACGGCGCCATCCATGCCGCACTCGATATCTTTGAGGAGGCGGCAGGGCTCTACGGCCTGCCCCAGCACGGCCACAACACGCTCGAGCATCTGGAGAACCTCTTGCCCGAGGATATCGATCGCCTGCGCAAGCTCAACGTGGTCGCCTCGAGCCAGCCCTGCCACATCACGCTCGATCCGGGTGGCCCAGAGCGCGACCTTGGCCTGGAGCGAAGCCGAATCATGTGGCCGTTCGCAACCTATAAGCAGCGCGGCATCCGCCAAGCCTTCGGTACTGACAGCCCTATCACGCCCGTTACCAGCATGAACGTGCTCTACACGGCTATTACGCGCCAAGACCCCAAAAGCCACTGGCCCGAGGGCGGCTGGTTGCCGAGCGAGCGCATCGATGCAGCAACGGCTCTGCGCAACTACACCCTGGGCAGCGCCTATGCAGCGGGCGACGAGCAAAACCTCGGCAGCCTGGAACCCGGCAAATACGCCGACCTGGTAGTCCTGGACCAAAACCCGCTCACCATCGACCCCCAAGAGCTCCAAGCCACCAAAGTCCAAGCCACCTACCTAGCCGGCAACCTGGTCTACGAGCGCT
>DBGFLF010000339.1:0-2084 GCA_048528725.1 Collinsella sp. | reverse complement strand
GGTGGCCATGAGACCGTCGAGCACGTCCTGGGCGTTGGGCAGGCATAGGTGCTCGGCGGGCGTCACGTAGCACAGGAAGTCGGCGCCGGAGCTCGCCGAGATGGCGCCACCGATGGCGGCGGTGATGTGGTCGTAGCCCACGCCAATATCGGTCACCAGCGGTCCCAGCACATAGAACGGGGCGTTGTGGCACAGGCGCTTCTGCAGCTTCATATTGGCGGCGATCTCGTCGAGCGCCATGTGGCCGGGGCCCTCGACCATGACCTGGACGCCGGCGGCCCAAGCGCGCTTGCACAGCTTACCCAGCTCGATCATCTCGGCGGTCTCGGTGGCGTCGTTGGAGTCGTAGAGGCAGCCCGGGCGGCAGGAGTCGCCGAGCGAAATCGTCACGTCGTACTCGTGGCAGATCTCGAGCACCTCGTCGTAGAACTCGTAGAAGGGGTTCTCGTTGCCGGTGACTTCCATCCAGCCAAACAGCAGCGAGCCGCCGCGGCTGACGATGTTCATCAGGCGGCCGGTCTCCTTAAAGGTCTTGATGACCGACTTGTTGATGCCGCAGTGGATGGTCATAAAGTCCACGCCGTCCTCGGCGTGCGCGCGCACGACCTCGAGCAGATCGTCCTTGGTCAGCTTGACCAGCGGCTTTTCCATGTAGCCGATGGCGTCGTACATGGGGACGGTGCCCACCATGAGCGGCGTCTCGTCGATGAGCTGCTGGCGGAACTGGCGCGTCTTGCCCGAGTTGGAGAGGTCCATGATAGCGTCGGCGCCAAAGTCCTCGGCGATCTTAACCTTCTTCCATTCCTCGGCGGCATCGGCCTTATCGCCCGAGATACCCAGGTTCACGTTGACCTTGGTGGACAAGCCCTCGCCGACGCCAAAAGCACGCATGCCCTTTTTGATGTGCACGATGTTGGCGGGAATGGCGATGCGGCCGTCTGCCACGCGCTCGCGGATGTACTCGGGGTCGCGATGCTCGCGCTCGGCGACTTCCTTCATCTGCGGTGTGATCTGCCCGGCGCGGGCGAAGTCGATTTGCGTGACGAGCTTGGGCTCGGTTTGTGTGCTCATTGGCACGGCTCCCTTCGTTGGCATTACCCATATCAGGTTTGCGGGTCAGGGCGGGCGCGCCCAATCTCAGCCTGCCGTCTTGTCCTGCAAGCTCCCCGTTATGTCATGGGCTCAAGTATAGCCTGAATGGGTACGATTGAGCCAACGAGTGTGCCTGTGGGGAGGCGAACATGGAAGACAAGCATCTATATCGAGAGACGCAATGGGATGTATCGGCCGGGGAAAGCCGTGCGCACCATGGCCTGGTCGCGATTGGTTTTGCGGTGCTTGCCGTGCTGGTGATTGCCTTTTGTATCTGGACGTTTGGTGGTCGCGGCGGCGCTGCCTGGGGGTTTGAGGTCGACGATAGCCTGCCGATTATGACGGTGAAGGTCGCTGGTGGCAACACGGTCGCCGCTCCGGGCGACTATTGGTATCCGCGTGACGGGTTTGTGCAGCTGCAGCTGAGCGGCGGGTCCATTCCAGGTGAAGAAATCGAACGCGTGACGTTTGACGCGACGCTCAAAACGCTGACGGTGAAGCTCAAAGATCAAGGGGGTGTGCCCACGACGATGGATATCGCGCTGACGGAATGGCGCCTGGAGCCTCCGACGGGTGTTGCGGTTTCCGAGGTTGAGCACGTCAAGATTGTCTATCAGGACGGTTCGACAAACGGGATTGCAAAGGCCGACGGTCTAGCAGAATAGGTGTCGAGCCTAGCCAGCCAATTCATAAAAGTTGCGGTGGAATAGTTCCTGATTGTGCGATAAAAGGCTCAAATAGGAACTATTCCACCGCAAGTTATATAGAGAAGGCTGAGCGGGTCAGTTTTGGGTGGCGGGTCTAGAGCATCTGTTCGTTGATGAACACGAGGGTGCCTGGGTATGAGATCTCGGGGGCGTGGCGATAGCCGATGTTGAACTCGGTAAGACCGGCGGCGTCCTCGAGCTTGTTTTCTGCCATCCAGCGCACCATGGAGCCGCGCGCCTTTTTGCTGGCGGTCGAGCGCTGGATGGGCTTGCCGTTGCGAACAC
>DBGFLF010000338.1:0-3977 GCA_048528725.1 Collinsella sp. | reverse complement strand
AAAATATAAGTTGAACACCCCTGCGTCGTCATCTTCGATAATCTGCTCCGATCCATCCTTGTAGCTGACGGTCAGCTTATTATCAACTGCTTCATAGCCCAAATCATCGATGTGCGTCTGGATGGAAAACGGGCTAATCTCAAGAGGCAAGTCACCGGAGCGGAGTTCCTTTGTATCGACGTACGCTCCAATATTGAACTCGGGTGTCGACGCCTCAAACCGCCTCGCACTCTCACCTTCACCCTCGGTCCAGTGGATATTCCAGGTGACCGCATGTTGCAAATCTCGCTCGCGATCCATAGCGGCAAAGTACATCGTGCCATTAATGACAGTATCGCTTGATGTGTCCTTATCAATGGTGCTGCGTGTGTCAGGCCATTCCTCGCCGAACTTCATATCGGGCGTGCCGATGCCCTGTTCTTCTTCACCATAGAGAACAAGTTCGCCAATCTCTGCTGCTGGCTTGTAGTAGTTAACTCCATTTGGATTGGACAACGTAAACGTCACGGCTCCGCAGCCGTTTTGGTCGATTGCCATCTCATGGATATCAAGCGTATAGCCGTTACCCTCGACGGACAGATTAACCTTCTGGACTGTGCCCTCCAGGCTTTGGGGCGCGATGCCATCGCCAAACTCTCTGGTGTAGGTATATTTAGTTCCCGATGAGCCGCCGTTGGTCCAGGTAATGGAATCCCCGTTGCCGTGGTTTCCCCAGGCTGAGGCAAAATAGCTGGAATTGACGACGGCGTAGGCGACCCCTCCGGTCGCCAACACTCCGGCAAGACATCCGATAACCGCAACATAGAGGGGCTTAACATGACCCCTTTTGCGAAGCGGCTCGCCTTCAGCTGCATTAAGAACGCGATCTGCAAGATCGCTATCGGCTTGGATGGACTCGAAGGCCCGCTTGATTTGATTGGATTTCACGGTCGCCCTCCTCTAGGATGAATTTGAGCTTCGATCGACCGCGAGCTAAACGCGTTCGAACGGTAGCGGCTGGCACATGCAGTAACTCGGCAATCTCTGAGGTCGAAAAGCCCAGATAGTAATAGAGCATGATGGGAACACGGAATCGTTCCGGAAGTCGCATGACGTCTGACAGGACCGCTTTGGTCTCATCCTGCACCGCCGAAAGCGAATCGGCCAGGTTCTCAATATCCTCCACACGCCTCCATGGCTTTCGAAAGAGCGATTTACATTCATTGATCGTGACCCGGATAAGCCATCGACGAAGATGTTCCCAACTTTCAAAGTTTCCATCGCTTTTAAGCAACTTAAGAAAGACGTCTTGGGCAATATCGTCGGCATCGGCACGATCGCGCAGGTACGTCAATGCGATTCGAAACACGACATCCCGGTGATCTTCGACCGCCTGTCTAAATGCCTGTTCTTCCATAATCACCTCCCGGTGACGGTAATGATTCTTGATGAGGTCCTCACCATAGATACGCTTTGACCGAACGAAATGTTTCAAATTCAAGCAGGAATAACCTACCAAAATAAACCTGTCCCTTATTGGCAAATCCCCAAGGAATCAGCGGAACGCAACAGGTTGAGCATACGCAAGCGAGCGGCCCCCAGAGCGTACAAGGTGGCATGAAAAAGGCAGGGCATTGACCTTTTGGTCATGCCCTGCCTTTTGAATGACAGATTGTAGCTCTGGGGGCCGCGCAGCGACGGAGGTCGCCGCCGTTCGTTAGAACGGCGGAACTAATTACTCCTCGTCGTTGTCCTTGGCCTCTTCGGCATCATCGGTGTCCACGAGCTGGTTGAGCAGCTCGTCGAGGGAAGCCATGTCCTCGTTGATCGCGCCGTTGGCGGGAGCCTTCTTGTCGTCGATCGGGGCGCCCAGGAGCTCCTCGTCGGCGTCGGCGTGATGCGTCGGCGCGGCGGAGGTGCCCAACAGGATGTCGTCCGGACCGTCGGGGCTAAAGACCATCTGCAGCAGCTGCGAGAGGTCTTCCTCGTCGGCAACGTCGTCGTTGTTCTCGAGGATGTAGAGCAGGTCGTGGGCCTCGAGGCCGTCACGGAGCTCCTCGATCGCCTTGGCACCGATGCCATCGATGCGCAGCAGATCCTCCTCGGACTTGCCGACCAGGTCGCCGACCGTCTCGATGCCGACCTCGCTGAACTTGTTGGTCCAGCGCTGCGACACGCCCAGGTCGTCGAACAGGTACAGGCGAGCCTTCTCGGCGGAGATGGTGTGGCCGTTGCGGGTGAACGAACCGTCAGCACCACCGAACTCGTCGTAGCCGGCCCAGTCGAGCTGCTGTGGGAGCTGCTCGTCCAGGTCCTTGAGCTCCACAGGAGCCCACTCGGGCAGCGACTTGGCGTTGGGCGAAGCCGGACCGTCGATGTCGACATAGCCGTCGGCCGTGCGATACGTCAGCTTGGCGTTGGCGTACGGCTTGAGGCCGGTACCAGCCGGGATCTTCTTACCGACGATGACGTTGGACTTAAGGTCGAGCAGGTGGTCGACCTTGCCCTCGATGGCAGCCTCGGTAAGGACGCCGGCGGTACGGATGAACGAAGCGCTCGACAGCCAGGAGTCGATGTTGGACGCGACCTTGAGCGTGCCCAGGATGACGGGCTCGGCCACGGGAGCCTGACCGCCCAGACGGGCAACGCGCTCGACCTCGTCGGCGAACTCGTAGCGGTCGACGTACTGACCAAGCAGGTACTTGGAGTCGCCGGGGTTGGTGATCTGAACGCGACGCAGCATCTGACGTGCGAGCACCTCGATGTGCTTGTCGTTCAGGTCGACGCCCTGGCTGGTGTAGACGTCCTTGACGCTCTCGACGAAGGTGTGCATCGTCGACTCGATATCGGTCAGCTTGCGCAGGTTGCGGAAGTTGACGAAGCCCTTGGTGATCTGGTCGCCGGCGCGAACCTCGCAGCCGTCCTCGATCTCGGGCATAAAGCGCACCGAAGCGGGGACGCGACGCTCGTCGAGGACACGGGTGTGATCCTCGGAGTCGGTGAGCGTCAGCACGTACTCGGACTTCTCGGGCTTAATCGAGAGGTGACCGGAGTACGGAGCCAGCTCGGCCTCGCGACCCAGGATCTTCTCGTTGACGTTGCCGACGATATCAAACATACGGCTGACCGTAGGCAGACCCTGCGTAATATCGTCGACGCCAGCGACGCCGCCGGAGTGAATGGTACGCATCGTAAGCTGCGTACCGGGCTCGCCGATGGACTGGGCGGCAATAATGCCGACCGCGGTACCGATGGCGACCGGACGACGGGTGGAAAGATCCCAGCCGTAGCACTTCTGGCACACGCCGTACTTGGAGCGGCAGGTGAGCAGCGCGCGAAGCTTGACCTTCTTAAGGCCCGCATCGACCATCTTCTGGATGTCGGCGACCTTCTCGATGTAACCGTCCTGCTCAAAGAGCACGGTGCCATCGGGAGCCACGACGTCCTCGATGAAGCAACGGCCGACGAGGTCGGTGTTGAGGTCGGTGGTGCCGGGGATGATGAGGTTGTAGGTGACGCCCTCGTGCGTACCGCAGTCCTCCTCGCGGACGATGACGTCCTGGGCCACGTCGACCAGACGACGGGTCAGGTAACCAGAGTCCGAGGTGTGGGATGCGGTATCGACCAGGCCCTTACGGGCGCCGTAGGTCGAAATGAAGTACTCGAGCGGCAGCAGACCCTCGCGGAAGTTCGCCTTAATGGGAAGGTCGATCGTCTCGCCGGACATGTCTGCCATCAGGCCACGCATGCCGCCGAGCTGACGCAGCTGGGTCTTAGAACCACGGGCGCCGGAGTCGGCCATCATGTAGAGCGGGTTCTCCTCGTCGAACATGTCGAGCATGAGCGCTGCAACCTTATCGGTACAAGCGGTCCACTCGTTAACGACTTCGATGTGGCGCTCCGTCTCGTTGATGAAGCCCTCCTCGAAGTACTCGTTGATCTGGTCGACGTTGGCCTGGGCGCGGTCGAGCAGCTCCTGCTTCTCGGCAGGGATAAGA
>DBGFLF010000337.1:0-3097 GCA_048528725.1 Collinsella sp. | reverse complement strand
TGATGGGGGAATGATTGGTGTCCATGAGGACTCCTTTCTGTTGGTTGTGTTGTGGAGGAATAGGATTGTTGCCCGCGGAGGGGCTGGCGGGCTACAGGGTTCGTCCGAGCCTGAGATCGAGCTCGGTTGTGGGGCAGGCTGCCTGTTCGTGCGGCTCGCAAGCGCCAAGGGCTCCAAAGCGATAGAGCGTTGCGGCGGGCGTGGTGTAGGCGAGCCGCAGCTGATGCTCGACAGGGGCACATCCGTCATTTTTGTAATGAGCCGCGTAGTACTGCGCGATGCTGGTGTTCATCTCGCTGCCATTGCGATGGCGCTCAAACTGGCGTCTGCAGGTCTCGATGATCTTTGCTACCGACTTGGGTGCCGTCGCGGGAACAAGGGCGAGATAGCCCTCAAATAGCTCGCTGATGCTCAGGAGGCACAGCAGGTCGATCAGCGTCCTTATGGCTGCTCCCTCGGCGGAAAAGTGCGCGGTCATGCGGTTATATCGGTTGCGGTCGACGATGGCCGCATGGGGTCTTGGAGTTTTCTGCCCCGTGGTCCCGGGCTTTTGCCGCGCCTGTGTATTGAGCTCGACGTTGCAGCGCTTGAGGCCGTCCAGCGGAAGGAACAGTGCGGTGCGCAGGGTGTTCCGCTTGCTTTCGAGTTCATGACGCTCGTCGGGTTCCCATTCGAGCTTGAGTTTCGTGTCGAGCGCCGTAAGCATATGGGCTAGGCAGCCTACGGTAAGAACGCACGAATCGTTGTCGCGTTTTGGGGCATAGGGGTCTGTCAGCTTGCGAATGTCGGGGTCGCCCATGATCTTTGCGCAGCGCTTCAGCAGTTGAGGGTGGTCGGCCAAGATCGTCGCGAGCGGTAGCGACGCGTAGTTCTTGATGGTCGCGGCGGCAAAGGCGGCGTCATATTCGTTTGCATATGCTCGCTCAATGCGGGCATCCAGAATGCTTTTCTTATCGCCGTCTTCTGCGTGGTGGTTTGTCATAGCTTCTCCAATCGGTTGATGTTCTTGCTGTTTGTTGATGTGTTGGTTGTCGTGAGTGATGTGCTTGCCGTGGGTGATGTGCTGACGTTGGGGTGCTATGCGGTTTTCAATGAGCCCGTGAGGCAGTTGCTGCAGGGGCGGGATGGAACGGCCCATGCAAGGCGGAAGGCATCGTGCTCAAAATCGAGACAGCAATGCCCTAGGTGCCTCACATGTGGCAGTTACCTCATTAAGTTGTCATTGCGTTTGGGGTTGTACTTTGCCGATCTTCTTTCTCTTACATGCTAAAAACTGAAACTTCATATGCTCGATCTACTTAAAACCGCAACGGCGGTCTTTTATCAACTTATATGTCGGAACGCGTCTTTGCAAGTACTTTTTTGCGTTTGTTTCAAGTGGGGTGGTTTTGCAACCGTCACGCGCCACGCTATGCGAACGTGCCCCTTTTCTGTTGTCGGTCGGATACGATGAGTCGCGTGACGTCGTCAGAGGTCGAATTCGACCGCTAACGGCGTTGTGCAGCTCATCATTTCTGGTCGCAAACAGTAAAGGGGCATGAGGGTGTATTGAGGGGGGATGTCTTGCTGTCGGCATCCGCGTGCGGTGCCATTCGCTGTCTGTAAATATACGTTTACAGCTAATTTCATACCACTTGTCGGAATGCGGACGCTGTCCTTGTATGTCGGGCGTACATTGAACGTGGTTTTTCGCGTGAAACCACGAATCGGTTGTCAGTCCTGAACAAGGAGGCCCAGCATGACACTTGCCAAACCCATCAATAAATACATCGACTATATCGATGCTCCCGAGGACACGTTTGAGCAGTATGTCGAGAAGGCGTTAAAGTACAACTTTCGCTGCGTATTTGCGAACCTTCAGGAGTACGAGACGGGCCGCGCCATGCTCGAGGGCTCTGACATCATCCTTGCCGGCGCCATCGACTTTCCCCAGGGCACTATGACGCTTGAGGAGAAGCTTGCGAGGTTTGAGGAATACGCTGCGTGTGGCTTTACCGAGATTGACTACGTTTTGAATCAGGGGTCGATCGAGAACCGCGATTTTGATGCCATCGAGCGCGAGATGACTACCATTGCTGATTTTTGTCGCGCGCATGGCATCACTGACAAGGTAATCGTCGAGATGTGCAAGCTGGACGGCGACGACGCCGCCAAGCGCCGTGTATGCGAGATCGCGCTGGAGGCCAAGCCGGGATTCCTTAAGACATCGACCGGCAGAAGCTTTGGCGGTGCTAAGCTCGAGGACGTGCGGCTGATGCACGAGGTGCTCGGCGATGCCGTGGCAATCAAGGCGGCGGGCGGTATCCATAATTACGAAGAGGCTTGCGCATTCATCGAGGCCGGCGCCAGCGCGTTAGGCGCATCGGCGGGCATCGCGATCGTCGAGGGCGCACCGACGGATGAGCGTCGCTAGCAGACGTATTTGACCTGAGCGATAAAGCTTCACGACCACACGCCGTTCATGTTCGAGACAATATGACTTTTTGCCCGTTGTAAACGGAGTCGCGATGGGTGTTCTGTATGATGGCTCAGACAAGGTTGTTCAATGACAGGGAGGCATATATGGCAATCAAAGCCATCGCGATGGATATCGACGGTACGCTCACCAACGATCAGAAAGTGATTAGCCCGCGTACGCGCGAGAAGCTGCTCGCGGCGCAGGAGTCGGGCATTAAGCTCATCTTGGCTTCGGGCCGTCCCGCATGGGGACTGCACGCCTTGGCGCAGGAGCTCGACCTTCAAAACCATGACGGTCTGCTGGTTGCCTTTAATGGCGCGCATGTGGTCGACGCTCAGACCGATGAGGTCCTTTTTGACCAGGCTATGCCGGCTGACGAGCTGCACCGTCTGATTGATCACCTGCGTAATTTTGACGTGATCCCTATGATTTCGCTCGGTCGCGATTTGCATGTCGTGGATTCGTATCACTGCATGATCACGCTGCCTGACGGCTCGCAGAAAAACATCGTCAAATACGAGCGCGATGCGTGCGATCTTAAGATTCGCGAGGTGGAGAGCCTGCATGAGGTCGCTGATGCTTATCCCGTGGACAAGCTGCTGACGGCGGGCGATCCGGCCTACCTGCAGGCGCATTACG
>DBGFLF010000336.1:0-6810 GCA_048528725.1 Collinsella sp. | reverse complement strand
TCACGCGCGGCTTGTAGTAAAAGCCCTGCACGGCGGCCTCGGAAACCGTCTGCATCAGGTTGACATAGCCCTCCTGGTCCTTGGCCAGAAGGATCATGTGGTAGAGCTCGGGCTTGTGGTCGCGGGCAAGGGTCTCGTCCGGCGTAAAGTAGACCTCGCAGCCAAAGATGGGTTTGATGACCAGGGGCGGCTTGAGCTCGTCGATATTGCCCTTCTCGTCCCACATGGCCATGTCCTTCACATACTGGGCATGCTCGCGCGGGTTTTCCTCGGGATCGGGCTCCACCAGCTCGTCACGACGGTCCTTTTCCAAGAAGGCCTTGTCGTGGCTCCAGGTTTTGTACTCGGGCGTGTTGTGGTTGACGGCGTCGCAGGCCAGCGCCAGGTCGGGCACGCCATACATGTAGCCGTGGTCGGTAATGGCCACGGCGGGCATGCCCAGCTCAACGGCACGGTTGACCATATCCTGGATACGGGTTGCGCCGTCGAGCATGGAAAAGACAGTGTGGTTGTGCAGATGGACGAATGCCATGTGATGAGCTCCGATGCGGGTTCGTGTTCTGACTGAACGATTTTACCGCACGGCGCGGACGGCACCCGAACCTAGCCAAACCCACACGGCTCCTCTTGCAGTTGCGGTGGAATAGTTCCCGTTTGGGCCACCCGGGCCGCAATGCAGGAACTATTCCACCGCAAGTTATCTGAGGACTAGAAGTTGTAGGTGACTACTTGGGGCTCGGCGGGTTCGACGAAGATGGTTGGATCCGGCTGCTCCACGCGGACGAACTTGACGGTCACGGCCTCAAAGCCCGCCTTGTGCAGAACATCAGCGTAGACGCGCGCCTGCAGGGCGTGCTTCTCGAGCAGCTGGTCGGGCGTCTCATCCGGCGTGCCGCCCGTCTTGTAGTCGATGACCAGTGCGCGTGACGGATCGGCCGGGTTCGTCGCCAAAGCGTCGATGGCGCCTTCGGCATATGCACCGTAGCGAGCGATGTCCTCGTCCTCGCAGCCCAGCGAAAAGAACGGCACCTCGGCACGAACGCACGGCCACGCGAGCAGGTCAGCACGAACAGCCGACCTGAGCCAGCGATTCAGGGCGACATCGAAGCGCTCGCGCTGCTCCGGCGTCAGGCGCCACAGGCGCGCCAGCGCATCGGCGCGCGCAGCGGGCAGCGCATCGGCACCCATCTCGATGAGCCACTGGCAAGCGGCGTGGAACGCCGAGCCCAGCGCCATGGGGTTGCCGGCGGGCCCAACGGCGGCCACGTCTGCATCCGTCATCTCCGAGCCATCCGACTCCGCATCATCGCCGACCTCGTCCATGGGCACGTGTGCCTCGGCGGCACGATCTTCCGTCTCGGCATGGAGCGCCGCGGCGATTGACGAGTAGCTATACGAATCACGCATCGGATACGGACAGATGCCCATGCGCACGCCCACTGCCTGGGGATACACAAGCTCAAACGAATCGGGCTTGGGGTCGGCAGGACCGGGCACGGTTGAGCGCGCAGCATTATCGGCGGCATCGGCATCGCCGCGAACAAGCCTGCCCTCGACATCCAGCGAAGCGTTGGCCTCAAACGCCTGCTCGCCAAACGTAAAGTCCGCCAGCGAGATAAGCTCGTAGTCGCCCGGCTTGGAGTTGTCGAACACCAAACGGTCGCTATCGAGCTGCGGCATGTCCAGACTGTCGGCCGGCAGGATGCGGCGCAGCACGTCGTAGGTCAGATCGATCTCGACGTCGAAGGTCGGCGCCGTCACCTTGCCACGGCTCACGCCGGCATCCATCGCCAAGATCACCAGCTCGCGCGCACGCGTCATGGCGACATAGAGCAGACGAGCCCGCTCTTCGAGCGAAAGTTGCAGGTCGTCGTTGCGCAGACGGGCAAATGCCTCGGCGGGAGAGCCCGTCGCGCATACGTCCTCCATAAGCTCTGGCGGCAACCACAGCGACGTGCCCTTGCCCTTAAACGCGTGTTCAAACTGCTTTTTGACGTCATCGCCCTTCACGAACGTACCGTCCGCGAGTTTAACGCCGTCGAAGCGTGCCGGCAGCGCCACGACCTGCGCTCCGCCCTCGACGCGACCCATCTGCGCCGCACCGGACGGCTTGCGCACGCCAAAACACTCGGCAACCGCCACGACCGGATACTCCAGACCCTTGGACGCATGCACGGTCATGATGCGTACCGCGCCGTCACCCTCCTCGTTGAGCGCGCCCGGGGCCTCCTTGCCCGCCAAGAAGCGGTCGAAGGCGAGCGCGATGGAGCGCGGAGAATTGCCGAGCTCGGCCTCTGCCTCGGCCACGGCGTCGAGCGCCTTGAGCACGTTGGCGGCAATGGCCTTCCCCTCGGGGCCGCGCTGCGCCAGGCGCACGAACCAGCCGGAGGCATTGACCGCGTCGCGCGCGATGGCGGCGAACGAATCACGTCCCACGCGACGAAGCGCGTAGCGCAGCACCTCGCGGGCACGCGTCACGAGCGGCAGGTTCTGCAAACCCGGCACATCGGAATCGCTCATGATGCCCGCATCGATGTTGCGGCGCGACGTCTCGCCCGTCTGATCGTCGAGTTTGGTCGCTAGCGCCAGGAACTCCTGAGCGCCGAGTGCAAACATCGGCGAGGCCAGCAGTGGCATGAGACCCTGCGCCGTATCGGCCGGATTGGCAAGCGCGCACACCAGGGCACGCACCGTTTGGACCTCGGCAGCCTGGGCAAAGACTGAACCTCCCGCGATAACGCAGTCGAGTCCCTGGTCGCGGAAAGCCTGCGCGTAGACGTCGGCATTAGTCATACGGCCCAGCAACAACACCATGCTGCCCTGGGGCTGGCCCGCTTTAACGAGCGCTTGGAACCGCTCCGCAATCGCACGGGCTTTCGCCTGCGTTCGTTCCTGGGTGCTGCCGCCGGCAACAAGCAGCGCCTGGCGGCGCGAAGCCTTTGCCTTGAGCTTGTCCTCGCGATCGTCACTCGGCTCAAGATCCAAGAACCCCTGCATCAAACCACCGGTATCGCCGTCGAAGACGCGCGCTACGTAACGCAGCACCTCGTCATGACTGCGGAAGTTGCGCACGAGTTTAACGAGCTCGCCAGCAGGGGCGTCGGCCACGGCAGTCGCCTCGGGCGCAGCAGAGGAGCCCACCTTGCGCTCTTGGCGACGGAACACCTCGACCTCGGCGCCTCGGAAGCGGTAGATCGACTGCTGTGCATCGCCCACGGTGCACAGCGCGCGCTCGCCCGCACCCGTCAGATAGCGAATCAGATCGACCTGCATCTGGTCGGTATCCTGGAACTCGTCGATCATGACCATCTTAAAGCGGCCCTCATAGGCAGCTCGAATAGCCGGGTAGTCGCGCAGCGCCTCGTACGCTATGCGCAGCAGGTCGTTGTTATCGAGCGCGGACTGGCCGGCCTTGAGCGCACGGTACTCCGCCTCTACGGCACGGGCGAGCCCCACCAGCGCATCGAGCGCCGGACCGCCGCAGGCAAGCACGATATTGATAAACGCATCAGCCGCCTCGGCCTTGAGTAGCTCCACCTGCTCCTTAGGAAACGCCTTGCTCGCGCGCGGCATGCTGCACGACATCATGAGTCGCGCCGCATCCTCCATGGTTTTGCCGCTCGCCTCAAACGCGTCGATGGCGTCGAGTGCCGCCTGCGCTTTCTCGGTCGTGGCCTTGCTTGCGCCCAGCGCCGCACGATAGGCATCGGCAAGCGCCGAGGTGTCGGCCTGGCCGCGCGCCACGCACACATCGTCCATGCCGCCCGGCAGCTGGCTCGATAGCTCCAACAGGTCGCGCACCAGGCCTTTGATGGTGGTACCGGCGCCAAACGGCCCGCCCTCGCCCGCCATGGGATACCAAGCGTAGAGGGTCTTAAGCGAGGCGGCAAGCTCGGGCGCGGCATCGGGCGCCGTCGCGCGCCCCAGCACATGCTCGACAGCCTGATCCATAAGCTCATCGGTATCGGTGAGCACCGTGAACTCGGGGTCGATGCCCAGCTCCAGCGCATGCGCGCGCAGGATACGCGAGCACATACCGTGGATGGTCGAGATCCACGCGTCGTCGACGGTCAGCGCTTCCTCGTCCATGCCCTCTTCGATAAGCGCACGGCGCACGCGGTCGCGAATCTCGGCCGCGGCGTCTTTGGTAAAGGTAATGGCGAGCACCTGGTCCAGATGCTCGACAAACGGACCGGATTCGGGCGAGAGCGCATAGACGATGCGGCGCGTGAGGGTAAAGGTCTTGCCCGAGCCGGCACCCGCCGAGACAAACAGCGGGCGGTCGAGCGTTTTGACGACTTGCAGCTGTTGCGGCATCAAGGTCGAAAGATCCATGGTCTACACGTCCCTCCTTACAAACGTTCCTTCGTGGTTATACGAGCAGCGCGCATGCGCGGCCTGAGCCGACGTTGGGTCGACAGCGGCAACGTTGCCCGCCTCGAGCTCGCGCAGACGCTCGGCAATGCCGGTCTCCACGCGGTCGAGCAGCGCATCGAAGTCCATGTTGCCGCCCTCGCCCGGAAAGCCCTTCTTGAGGCCCGGAATGCGGCCGTCGCCGCGCTCTTCCTCGAGCAACTCGGCACTTGCGGCACCACGCAGTGCGGGCTTGCCGCCCTTGGTCGAAAAATAGAGCGCCGCACGGGCATCTAGACCCAGCGCCCGGCGCATGGCCTGCGCGTAGATGAGTGTCTGGGTATGGGGCGGCAGCCAGCGCGGATCGTCGATGGGGGCCTCGCCCGACTCCTCGTCGCGCACCGTGGGGTCGGCGAGCTTAAACTCCTCGACACCCGAACGATGCTTGTAGTCAATCACCACAGCGCGGTTCTCGGCGTCCACATCCACGCGGTCGATGCGCCCGCCGAGCGGCCAGCCGGCATACTCGACCTGGAGCTCGTTGAACGCAAACTCCAGGTAGCGCGGCGCGAAGGGCGCGAGCGCCTCGGACTCGTAGGCGAGCACGCCCTCCAGTTGCGGCAAGATCTCGGCCACCTGGCGCTCCTCCACTGGAGAGAGCGGCACCAGCGGGCCCTCGGTACCGCGCTTGCCGGCGTGCTCGGCCAGGGTCTCGGCAAAGACCTCGTGCAGCAGCTCCTTCGCGCGCGGCAGATTCATGGGCGTCACGCGCTCCATGCCCTCCTGCGGAAGACGTGCATGCAAGTGCTCCAGCACGTCATGGACAAAGTTGCCCTTCTCCATGTTGCCAAAGCCCGCATCGATGGACTGAGGTTTGACGCGATACGAGACGAACCAGCACAGCGGGCAGGTGGAATAGGCCTCAATCTGCGAGGCGGACGTCAGGCGCGGCACGAGTGGCGCGTCCTCGCCCTCGCCATCGCGACGACGCAGGACCAAATACGGCACGGCCTCGGCGCTCAGATGCTGAGGGGCTTCACAGGTCACGCGCTCGCGCTTGAGACCTTCGCCTGCCGCGGGATCGAAGTCCCTTACGATATCGCCCTCACCCACGCACTTCGCTTTGTCGGTGCCAGCGGCTTTAGCG
The DNA here is from genome assembly GCA_048528725.1 of Collinsella sp. Lineage (GTDB taxonomy): Bacteria > Actinomycetota > Coriobacteriia > Coriobacteriales > Coriobacteriaceae > Collinsella. The sequence continues at coordinate 1,310 of DBGFLF010000336.1, read as the reverse complement.
TCGTCAGCGGCCTCGTCAGCGCCAGCGGCCTTAGCGTTGTCAGCGGCCTCGGCATGCGCCCGCAACTCGGTCCACACGGCAGCCGGATAGCACTCGCGCGCCTGGCGATCGTGCGTCACGCGGGCAAGCGCAACCGGGCCACGTGCCGCCTGCATCGCGTGGCCAAAGCGCGCGCGCAGCAAGGCCGCGGGCTCAAGCGTCACGCCCTCGCGACCAAGGCTCGCCGTCAGCGTGGCCAGCGGCCCCTCCTCGTGCGAGAGCGGATAGCTGTCCAGATCGACATCGGCAAACAGCACGGCATCGTAGCTGCCGGGGCGCAGAGCCGCCGCATCGGCAAGCGAAGCAAAACGAACCTGAGCACGTGGCGCACGGTCAACCTCGTGGGTCTCGTAATCGTAGGCGGTGCTACGCTTGTCCACCTTGGTGCGAATGCCATCGAGCACGGGCACGGTCGCGGCCTGCGACACGTCGAGCGCGCGGGCGCCATTCATAAGGATGTCGATGACGTGGCGCAGCAGGGCCACCTCCGCCTGGCGACGGGCCTGGCCATCCAAGCTGCCCAGCGAACGATCGGGCAACGCCTCGGCAACGGCAAGCATGGCCTTGAGCGCCGTCACGGGCCTGTCACGCCACAGCGCCTGGAACACGTCCGAAACCACACACGGCACGTTCTTAAACCAGTTCTCGTCGCTCGCCGCCTTGCGCGCCCCCCTCACCCGGCCCTGGACGCTCTGAAGCAGACTCTTAACGCCCGCGGTAGTCTTGCTACGCGAGAGACGCATATTCTTATCGAAGGTACGGGCATTGACGGCATCAGCGCCCGAAAGCGGGCTGTAAATCCAGTCGGTAAGCTCCGGCGCGGGCCACCACTCGGTCTTTGACGCCGCACCCTCATCGGCGGCCTTCATGCGCTCGATCAGGCCGGCAAGCGCCGCAAACTGCCTGCCCGCAATGGATTGGGAAAACGCCGTGAACTCAACTGTCTCGGCAGCGATATGACGAGCTGCCAGACGAGAGGCGAGCTCACCGAACAGCTGGGGTGCCCGGGCAGAAACAACGAGCACGCGCACGGGGTCGGCGGGCGTTGCAGTGGCTTTATCGGCCTTGGACTCCTTGCACGCTTTCACCAACTTATCGATGGCGTCCGCATAGACATGAGCACGGGCATGGGGGCCGGCGACCTCAATAAAGGCAGGCTGAGCGGCGGTCCCGCAAGCGGCATCAGACGCGACGGCGTCCTCCCCCAGCGGCGCGACCTCAAACAGCACACCGCGGGCATCAAATGCCACGGCAAGCTCCTCGCGCATCGC
>DBGFLF010000335.1:0-4606 GCA_048528725.1 Collinsella sp. | reverse complement strand
ACTGCCGATATGAAGTGCCTGCGCGCCGCCCAGCATGCGCTGCAGCGCGGCGAGGACGTTCTGATCTTCCCCGAGGGCACGCGCATCCGCTCGCGCGAGATCAAACCCGAGGTCCACGGCGGTTTTGCGCTCATCGCCCAGATGGGCAAGGCACCTGTGAACCCGCTCGCCATCTGCGGCTGGTCCGACATCACGCCCGCGGGCAAAAAGATCATGCGTCCCAAGAAGTGCTGGATCCGCGCCGGCAAGGCCGTCTCGCTTTCCGACGCACCGGCTGGGCTTAAGCGCACGGAGCGCCTGGAATGGTTTGAGTCCGAGGCCATGAGCCGCGTCTACGCCATGCGAGACGACCTGTGCGCCGAGCATCCGGGCAGGTTCTAGCCATGAGCGAGAACGTGACGAACACCGCCGCGGCTGCGTCTGACCAGGCAAACGCGCCCACCATCGAGATCGCCGCCCACGCCGGCACTTGCTACGGCGTACAGCGTGCGCTCGATATGGCGCTGGCCGCCGCGCCGCAGGCAGGGGAGTGCACTCAGGTCCATACCTTGGGTCCGCTCATCCATAACCCCATCGTGGTGCGCGAGCTTGATGAGGCAGGCGTTGGCCTGGCCGAGAACTTGGATAATGCCACAACCGGCACCGTGATCATCCGCGCCCACGGCGTGGTGCCGCAGGTGATCGATGCCGCTCGCGAGCGTGGCCTTAACGTCATAGACGCCACCTGCCCCTACGTAAAGAAAGTCCATGTTGCAGCCGAGCGCCTGGTGCGCGAGGGCTACCGCGTGGTGGTCGTAGGCGAGCCAGGTCACCCCGAGGTGGAGGGCATCCTGGGCCACGCCGGCAATGATGCGCAGGTCGTGAGCTGTGCCGCGGACGCCAACGCCTTGTCGCTCAAGGGCAAGGTAGGCCTCGTCGTGCAGACCACCCAGACCGCACAGAACCTCGCCGAGGTCGTGGCCGCCATAACCCCGCGCGTGCAGGAGCTGCGTGTGATCAACACCATCTGCGCCGCCACGAGTGAGCGTCAACAGGCAGCAGCCACACTTGCCAACCGCTGCGACTGCATGGTCGTGGTGGGCGGCAAGAACTCGGGTAACACCCGCCGCTTGGCACAGATCTGCGCCGACGTCTGCGAGCACACCCATCACATCGAGGAGGCTTCCGAGCTACAGGCCGCATGGTTTGCCAACGTACGCCACATCGGCATCACTGCCGGAGCCTCCACCCCGCAAGAACACATCGAGCGCGCCGTTGAGCGCATCAAGGAGCTTTGCCGCTAGTCATGGACCAGACCGTACCCGCATACGCCGCCGAGGTGGCCGATTACGGGCGCAGCCGCGACCCCGAGCCGGGTGAGGGCGCGCTCGTTAAGAACGTGCGTCCCGAATCGCCCGCGTGGGATGTGGGTATCGAGCCGGGAATGCGCGTGCTCACGGTCAACGGCGAGCAGCTTACCGACATGATTGTGTGGCTCTGGGAGGCCGACGACGACACCGTCGACCTCGAGGTATTCGACCCGCGCGACGGCACCGTCACCCCCGTCGAGCTCGACCGCTTCCCGGGCGAGGACTGGGGCTTGGAGTTCGATGGCCCCATCTTCGACGGCATGCGTACCTGCGTAAACGCCTGCGTGTTCTGCTTTATGACCATGTTGCCCAAGGGCGGCCGCTCCACGCTCTATATTCGCGACGACGACTACCGCCTGAGCTTTTTACAGGGCAACTTCGTCACGCTCACGAACCTCACCGACGAGGACGTGCAAAACGTCATCCAACGCAACATGAGCCCCATGAACGTATCGGTCCATGCCGTGAGCCCCGACGTCCGCCGTCGTATGATGGGCCGCAACGCCCAGCGCGGCATGGACGTACTCGAGGCCATCATGGCCGCCGGCATCGAGATTCACGCGCAGATCGTGTTGTGCCCCGGCATGAACGACGGCGAGGAGCTGGAAAAGACCCTGCGCTTTTGCGAGGAGCACGAGCAAATCACAAGCCTGGGCATTGTGCCGCTCGGTTTTACCAAGCATCAGAACCGCTTTAGCTGGTCATACAGCGACAAGCCCGAACTGGCGCGCGAGACCATTGCCATGATCCGTCCCTACCAGGACCGCGCCTTCGAGCGTTTTGGCCGCCACACCTTCCAGATGAGCGACGAGTTCTACCTGGACGCCGGCATCGATCCGCCCGAGGCGGACTTTTACGACGGCTATCCGCAGTACTACGACGGTATCGGCATGATCCGCTCATACCTAGACGAGACGGACGATGTGCTTGCCGCCGATGCCGAGCGACTGGCCCGCGTCCGCGAGGCCATCGCCGCTCGCAGCCAGCACCTGCTGTGCCTCTCGGGCGCCAGCGCACGCGACACCGTGGCACGTTTCGTGGAATCGCCGCAGGGGCTCGCCGGCACCGTCACGGCCATCAAGAATCGCTACTTTGGCGGCAACGTGGACGTGACCGGCCTCATCGTCGCCTGCGACATTCTGGAACAGCTGCCGCAGGACCTCTCGGGGGTTATGCTCTTTGTGCCTAAGCTCATGTTCAACGCTGACGGCATGACGCTTGACGAGTATCATCGTGACGATTTACTCGCAAGCCTTACCAGTCGCGGCGCCGAGGTTCATGTGGTGTCGACCATGCCGCATGAGCTGCTCGATACCCTGGAGCACATCCTTGGCATTATGCCTGCCGACTCTAACACTTCCACTGACCCTACCCATTAAAGGAGTGCAGATGAAACCTATCGTCGCCGTCGTCGGACGCCCCAACGTGGGCAAGTCCACGCTCGTTAACCGCCTGGCCCAGACCTCGGACGCCATCGTCCATGAGTCCCGCGGCGTCACGCGCGACCGCTCGTATCACACGGCCGATTGGAACGGCCGCGAGTTCACCATCGTCGACACGGGCGGCATCGAACCGCTCAAGAGCGATGACGTCTTCGCCACTTCCATTCGCGACCAGGCCCTCGCCGCCGCCGAGGAAGCCGCCGTCATCCTGTTTGTGGTCGACGGCCGCACCGGCGTCACCGAGGAGGACGAGTCGGTCGCTCGCATGCTCAAGCGCTGCGACAAGCCGGTCTTTCTGCTGGTGAACAAGCTCGACAACCCCGATCGCGAAAACGACAGCATCTGGGAGTTCTATTCCCTCGGCATCGGCGAGCCCACGCCGCTCTCGGCCCTGCACGGCCACGGCACGGGCGACCTGCTCGACGATATCGTGGCCCTGCTTCCGGAGGAAGAGGACGAGGTCGCCGATGAGTTCCCCGACGCGCTGAACGTCGCCATCATCGGCCGCCCCAACGCCGGTAAGTCCTCGCTGTTCAACCGCATCCTGGGCGCCGACCGCTCCATCGTGTCCAACATTGCCGGCACCACGCGCGACGCCATCGACACGGTCGTCGAGCGCAACGGCAAGCACTACCGCATGGTCGACACCGCGGGCATTCGTAAGAAGAGCACCGTGTACGAGAACATCGAGTACTACTCCATGGTCCGCGGCCTGCGTGCCATCGACCGCGCCGACGTGGCGCTGCTCGTCGTCGATGCCTCCGTGGGCGTCACTGAGCAGGACCAGAAGGTCATGGGTCTTGCCATCGAGCGCGGCTGCGCCATCGTGGTGCTGCTCAACAAGTGGGACCTGCTCGATGACGACCGTAAGCGCGAGGCCTGCATGGAGACCATCGACCGCCGTCTGGGCGTCATGGCTCCCTGGGCCCAGTACCTGCGCATCTCTGCCCTCACTGGCCGCAGCGTCGAGAAGATCTGGGCGATGGTCGACGCCGCCGAAAAGACGCGCTCGCAAAAGATCAGCACCTCGCGCCTCAACACGTTCCTCACCGACCTGCGCGAGTTCGGTCATACCGTGGTGGACGGCAAGCGCCGCCTGCGTATGCACTACGTGACCCAGACGGGCGTCAACCCGCCGACGTTCACGTTCTTCGTCAACCACAGCGACCTGGTCAACGACACCTACCAGCGCTACATAGAGAACCGCATGCGCTCGACCTTCGACTTTGCCGGCACGCCCATTCGACTCTTCTTTAGGAAGAAGGAGCAAAAGGATGCTTAATCCGATTCTGCTGACCGCCATCTGCGCCGTTGTTTCGTTCTTTATCGGAGCGATTCCGTTTGGCCTGATCCTGGGCCGCGTGTTCAATCACACGGACATTCGCAAGGCGGGCTCCGGCAACATCGGCACCACCAACGCCCTGCGCGTAGCCGGCCCCAAGGTGGCCGCGCTCACGCTGCTACTCGACTGCCTGAAGGGCGCCATCTGCGTCCTTATCGCCCGTCCGCTTATCGCGAGCGTTGGCTATGGCTTCCCTGTGAGCATCATGGCACCCGGTGCCGCAGGCGACTGGATGCTCGGCGTCATTTGCCTGGCTGCCGTGTGGGGACACATCTTCTCGCCCTACCTTAACTTCCACGGCGGTAAGGGTATCGCCGTGGGCCTGGGCGTGATTCTTGCCTGGTACTGGCCCATCGGGCTTTCGCTGCTGGGCATGTTTATCGTGGCCGTCGCCATCACCAAGTTTGTGTCGGTGGGCTCGCTTGCCGCCGCCATCGGCCTTCCCATCGCCGCCTGCACGGTCTTTCCGTACA
>DBGFLF010000334.1:0-10547 GCA_048528725.1 Collinsella sp. | reverse complement strand
GTAGAACAGGCGCGCACCGATAATGAGGCCAAAGACCACGCCGACCACGACGCTCGTCAGGTCATCAATCGTGATGTTAAAGCCCCAACGACGCTGCGTGCGGTACATAACGACCGCCGTGAGCAGGGCGCCGACCACATAGGCCAGGCCATACCAGTAAATCGTGATGGGCCCCGCCGAAATCGCGACGGGATCAAGCATATGGTAGAAGTCGTTGAGCATGTCGACCCTCCTACTCCCTACATACAAATGCGGCCGCGGGCCTTGCGCTCGCAGCCGCATATTTGGACGTAACGTCTATGCGGAGTATGTCGTCCGCAGCCTTCGCATCTTAGAACGGCGCGTACTCGTCGTACAGGTCGTCGGCCTCACCGGAGGCATTGACCTGCTCGACGCGGGTAACGCCGGGCACGTGCTCCTTCAGGATGCGCTCGATGCCCATAGACAGGGTCAGCGAGCTCATGGGGCAGCCGGCGCAGGAGCCCTGCAGTTCCAGCTTGACGACGCCCTCGTCGTCGACGCCCACATACTCCATATCGCCGCCGTCGGCCTGCAGGTTGGGGCGAATCTCTTCAAGAACCTTCTTAAGCAGCTCTTCGTTAACAGCCACAGGGGCTCCTTTCTCACAACAACGCGGGCACGCCCGCGGACAGAAAGCTATGTTACTACAGCCATGTACCCGCTCGCGAGCCGTCCATGCGCGCAGACGCTACTTTCACGAGCAGTCAATTTGGGACGTGGCTTTTTTAGCTGCCTTTTGTTGCCAGCTAGCGTTGCCACGCGCTACCGCCGAGCCTGTCCCCCGGTACCAATCTGGACATCGACGATAACCTGGCGGTAGCTGATGCCGCAGGAGTCGAGAATGCGGCGGCTGATACGGCCGTCGTCGGTGTCGGCATACTTATTGTCCAGGTAGACGACCTCGCCCACACCCACCTGTGCCAGGATCTTGGCGCAGTCGTGGCACGGGAACAGCGTGACGTAGACCGTGGAACCCTCAAGGTCTTTGAGCGAGCCGCGATAGTTGAGCACGGCGTTGGCCTCGGCATGGACTACGTAGTTATGCTTGTCCTGCAGCGGGTCATCGCTCGTGCCCCACGGGAAAAAGTCGTCGTTGAGCGCCGAGGGCGTACCGTTGTAGCCCACCGAAAGGATGCGGTGGTTGGTGCTGGCGATGCACGCGCCCACCTGCGTGTTGGGGTCCTTACTGCGGCGCTGCGCGGCGATGGCCACGCTCATAAAGAACTCATCCCAGCTAATAACGTCGCGGCGCTTGCCCGACGCGGTTTGATGAAGATCGTCCGACATGGCAGACACCTCCGAAATCGCAATAGTTTGACCCATTGTAGCAGGTGGAAGGTGGAGACGTTTTTGTCCCATTGCCCCCATCGCTACGCGCGGCGGGGCTTTTGGTTGATGTGGTAGAGCTCGGCGAGGCCCCGCAGCGTCAGCGCATCGTCGACCGTCAGGCTATGGCCGACCAGCGCCGCAAGCGCCTCGGCATCGTCGCCGGTAATGACGATGGGCACATCGCCCTCCCCCGCGGCCTTGGTCGCACGCATCTCGGCGAGCACCATGTCGAGCATGCCGTCGATGCGTGCCACCTCGCCCAGAACCACGCCCGAGCGCATGGCCTCACGCGTGTTACGGCCGATGACGTGTGTCGGCGCCGAGGGCTCAACTTGAGGCAGGCGCGCCGCAGCGGCCGAGAGCGAACGGGCGCCGAGCGCCAGCCCCGGCGCGATAACGCCGCCGACAAAGGTGCCGTGTGCGTCGATGACCTCGATATTGGTCGTCGTGCCCAGGTCGATCACAATGCACGGCGAGCCGTAGACGGCGCGGGCAGCCACGGCGTCGGCGATGCGGTCGGGACCGATCTCGGCCGGGTCATCGTAGTGCACGGGCATGCCGGTCTTAAGTCCCGGCCCCACCGTGAGCACGCGCCCCGTGCAGGTACGGGAAAGTGCCGCCTTCCACGGGCGCTCGAGCGCCGGGACCACGCAGCTCAGCACAGCAGCCGTGGACACAAGCGCGCCCGGCATGCCCGCATCGGCCGCCAGTGCGGCCATGACCTGCACGAGACGCATGCGCGCCTCGTCTGCCGTGATGCTCGACGGCGTGGTGATCTCGCACGTCGCAAGCGGACATTCCTGCGCCGCGGCCGAATCCTCTGCAAACAGGCCAAAGCGAATGAACGTGTTGCCCACGTCGACCGTCAATATATATGCGCACCCATTAAGCATCGTCGGCGCTCCTTTCGTCTGCCCAGCAGTATATCGCCTACCTAAACCAGTCATCCCAAAATGACTAGCTTGCGGCTATACTGGTGCGCGGTCGTTTGCGAGCTCACGCGGCGGCCCTTGGTAACCCGACTTCCCGCGCCGTATCCGTAACGGCGCTCCCGGGGGAAGCGGATATACGCAAAGGAGTTTTATATGAGCAATCCCTCGAACCGCGCTTCGATGCGCGGGCAACTCACGCTGCGCGGCGTCGTCATCGGCGTCCTTGGCTGCGTGATCATCACGGCAAGCTCGGCCTACACCGCCCTCAAGATGGGTGCCCTCCCCTGGCCGATCGTCTTCGCTGCCGTCATCTCGCTGTTCTTCCTGAAGCTCATGGGCAACGCCAGCCTCAACGAGGCCAACGTCACCCACACCATCATGTCCGCAGGCGCCATGGTCGCTGGCGGTCTGGCGTTTACCATCCCGGGCGCCTGGATGCTGGGCTATGCCGACCAGATCAGTTGGCTCGACATGTTTATCGTGGCACTCGCCGGCACTATCCTAGGCCTGCTGGCCACGGCACTCATCCACCGTCACTTTATCGTGGACGCCGCGCTTGAGTTCCCCACCGGCAACGCCGCAGCTCAGACCCTGCGCGCGACCGAGGCCGGCGGCAAGACCGGCAAGCAGCTCTTTGGCTCCATGGCCATCGCCGGCATCTACAGCGTGCTGCGCGACGCTCTGGGCATTGTGCCCAGCATGCTGTGCACGCTCAATATCCCCGGTGTGACCTTTGCCATCTACAACTCGCCCATGTTGCTGTCCATCGGCTTTTTGGTGGGCTTCGCCCCCGTCGCGTTCTGGTTTGCCGGCGCGCTGCTGGGCAATTTTGGCATCATCGTCGGCGGCACCGCTGCCGGTCTGTTTGACGTTATGACCGCACAGGGCATCGTCAAGTCCCTGGGTATGGGCCTCATGATGGGCTTTGGCGTCGCCGTCGTCCTCAAGGACATCCTTCCGCAGGTCGCCGGTATCGTCCGCGGCCTCGCCGCCGACAGCTCCACCGACACCGACGAGCAGTCGCTCATCTCGGGCTCCCTTAAACTCGACGCCGGTATCATCGGCCTGGGCGCTGCCGCCATCGCCGTGATCATCGCCATCGTGCTCGACCTTGGCCCCGTTCCGGCCGTCATCGTCACGCTGTTCACCTTTGTCACCACCATCATGAGCGCGCAGAGCTGCGGCCAGACGGGCATCGACCCCATGGAGATCTTCGGCCTCATCGTCATGCTCATCGTTGCCGCCTTCGCGCAGCTCGCTCAGGTCAAGCTGTTCTTTATCGCCGGCATCGTGGCCGTGGCGTGCGGCCTTGCGGGCGACGTCATGAACGACTTTAAGGCCGGCGCCGTGCTGGGCACCAACCCGCGCGCGCAGTGGGTCGGCCAGGCCATTGGCGGCATCGTGGGCGCCCTGGTCGCCGCCGCCGTCATGGTCGCGCTCGTCACCGCCTATGGTCCGGACGCCTTTGGCCCCGACAAGAGTTTTGTGGCCGCACAGGCAAGCGTGGTCGCCACCATGGTCTCGGGCATCCCGAGCGTGCCGTGGTTTGCGGGCGGCTTTATCGCCGGCATCGTCATGTACTGGCTCGGCATTCCGGCCATGATGATCGGCCTGGGCGTGTACCTGCCGTTCTACATGTCGCTCACGGCCTTCCTGGGCTCCTGCGTCAAGCTCGCCTACGACAAGTGGGCAGCCCACCGCGATGCCAACGCCGGTCTTTCGGACGAGAAGAAGACCGCCAAGGATGCCGCCTTCCAGGAGCAGGGCCTGGTTGTCGCCAGCGGCCTGCTCGGTGGCGAGTCCATCGTCGGCGTTATCCTGGCGTTTGTCTCTGTTGGCCTGAGCCTGCTGGGCTAAGTCGAGCAGCTGCTCGACAGCAACCATATTGCCTACGGCTTGCCCGGTCGGTAGCTTTCGCGGCTGCCGACCGGGCTTTTTGATATCGAAACAAAGATAGGCCAGCGCGCTGCGTATGACAGCGCGCCGGCCTTATCGGTTAAGCCATCGAAGCGCTCCTGCTATGAACCGAAGTTCGTTGCAGAAACTACGCTCGAAACGCTACATCTGCTTGCGACGACGATCGCTCAGCGTCACACCAGCGGCCACGAGAGTGATACCGCCGATGACGAACACCTCGCCCGCAAGAGCGGAATTGTCGCCAGTCTGGGCGAGCGCGGCAGGCGCAGCCTGTTTCTTGGCAACGGGGGCCTTTGCAGCAGCCTGCGCAACCTGAGGCTTGGCCTGCGGCTCGGCCTTGGGATGATACTTGTCGTACTCGGCCTGCGCGGCAGCCAGGGCATCCTTGGCATCGCCAAGCTCGGCAAGCGCGGCGGCATAGGCGTCGTTGGCATCGGACAGCTTGGCATCGGCATCGCTCAGAGCAGCCTTGAGACCAGCAGCGGCATCGACGGCAGCCTTATAGCGAGCGTAGGCAGCGTTCAGCTTGACCAGCTTCTCGTTGCCCGTCGTGCCCGCGGCAAGGGATGCCTTGTGGTCGACAGCCTCAAGATCGGCCTTGAGTGCCTCGTCGTTGGCAAGCTCGGCCTTGGCCTTGACGATCTCGAAGTTCGCATCGACGACGGCTCCGTTGGCGGCCTCGAGCTGCTTCTGGGCATCGGCGACACCGGCGACGGCAGCGTCATAGGCGGCCTTGGCGTCGTCGACCGCCTTCTGGGCACCGGCGAAGCGCTCGAAGGCCTTGTTTGCGGTGGCAAGCTCGTCCTCGGCGGCCTTGGCCTTCGCCTGTGCGTCGGACAGGGTCTGCGTCTTGGCGGCAACTGCCTGCTTGGCGCCCGAAAGAGCGGTCGCGGCGTGCATATCTGCGGCCTGAGCCTTGTCAACGCCAGCCTGGGCTGTGTCGTCGGCCTTCTTGGCATCGTCAAGCGTGCCCTGCTTGTTCGCAAGGTCCGTCTTGGCGGCATCGCGCTTGGCGGCAAGGTCCTTGACCGAAGCGGTAGCGTTGTCATACGCCTCATTGGCCTGCTCGGATTTTGCCTTGGCGGCATCGCGGGCGCTGCGAGCCTTCGCCTTGTGAGCAGTGGCCTCGGCTGCCTTCGTCTTGCTGTCAGCAAGCGTGGCGTTTGCCTTATCGAGAGCTGCCTGGGCAGTAGCGGCCTTGCTCTTGGCGGCATCGAGCTTGGCCTGGGGCGTCTTGACGTCGATACCCTTGAGTTTGGCTTCGGCGGCGGTGTAGGCGGACTTGGCGGCAGCAGTAGCGGACTGAGCCTTCTCGTACTCGCCCTTGGCGGTGTTCATGTTCGTGTCGGCCGCGGTATAGGCGTCGCGCGCGCTTTCTTGCTTATCCAATGCGTTAGAATAAGCCGTTCCAGCAGTCCCGAAGTTCTTCTGCGCTTCTGCCAGCTCATTCTGCAGCTGCTTCAGCTGCTCCTTCTGCTCCTGTGTGCCGCCTGCGTTGTATGCGGAATCGATGTAGTCGTTCAGGAGCTTCTTGAACTCGGAGACAGTGAAATCAGCCTCACTGTCAAAAGAGCTGTAATCGAAGATTGTTACCTCGGAATCGGTGTTCTTACCGCTACCGGTCGCGATGCCGATAGCCTTCGTGCCGGCATCGATGATGTTGAGATAGTGCCCACACTCATCGTAGATTTTGACGTCCTTGTTGTAGTGCTGGTAGATATAGTAGGAATCATATCGATGGCTTCCAAGTGCGTCGCCATACTGCTCGACGTACTTATCGAATTTCTCCTTTTCCTGGGTATAGAGACCGGTGTAGGGCCAGCCGAGTGTATCCTCGGTCTCGCCGCCGGTATATGCGCCACCACCGCCAGCAAGATTTTCTCCATTGTCCCAGTAGCAGCCCGAGTGTCCCCAGATGTTCGATGAATATGATGTATTAAGTGCTGCCGCCACAGTCATGCGGAGGCTGACGCTGAGCGCCGACTGACCGTTCGCCTTGCGGAGGTTGTTCTGGGTGTCGAGATATGTCAGGGCGTTGCGCATCTGCTCCAGGGAAAGCGGGTTGGTATCGCGAGACATGTCCTGATCGACGTACTGGTCATACCATTCGGCCTTGTCATCGGCACCGGTCAGCATCGATACGGCGTCCTGGGCGTTCTTCTTCTGCGTGGCCGTGAACTGGCTGCCGCCGATGATGTAGTTCATGAAGCCGAACATACCCTGGCTGATGACATTCTGGTCTACGGTCATGTTCGACTTGAGGTCGGCAATCTGCTGGTTGAGCTTCTCGACCTCGACGTTTGCGGCGTCGTATGCATTGTGTGCGTCGGTTACTTCAGCACGAGCCTGATCGAACTCGCTGTGCTTCTGCTGACGAACCTCGACGAGTCGGTCGTACTCCGCCTTCTTGTCGGCCTCGGTCTGCTGAGCCTGCTCGTATGCCGACTTCGCAGCGTCGCGTTTGCTGGCGGCGGCGTTGTACTCCTTGTTTGCCGCACCGTATGCAGACTGGGCAGATGCCACAGCAGCGTTAGCGGCGTTGGCCTTCTCCTGCGCGGCAGCGACGGCAGCCTGAGCGGCCTGCAGATTTGTCTGTGCGGTGGCGTCGGCATCCGTCGCGGCATTGAGCTCCGCCTGCGCGGTCTTGAGCTCACCAGCAGCAGCCTTCTTGGCGGCCTCAAGCGCACTCAGGTCAACACCCGTACCCGAGACGGCGGCATCGAGCGCAGCCTGCGCCTGGTTGAACTTCTGCTGGGCGTTATCGCGCGAGGTGGTTGCGGCTGCGAGCGCAGCGGCAGTCTCCTGCTTCTTGGCCTGGGCAGTCGTCAAAGCTGCCTCGGTATTCTGCTTTTCCTGCTGGGCGCTGGCCTCGGCAGCCTTGGCCTGGTCCAGATTGGCCTGTGCAGTAGTAACGGCCTTATTGGCGTCATCGAGCTTTGCCTGCGCGTCCTCGACGGCCTTCTTGGCGGCCTCGTACTCGTCCATACCCATGGCCTCGAGCTTGGCCTGGGCATCATCGAGAGCCTTCTTGGCCTCATCCTGCTTTGCCTTGGCGTCCTTGAGCGCCTGGGTCTTATCCTCGACACTCTTGTTGGCCTGTTCGAGCTGATCGTTCAGGTCGCCCAGCTTCTTCTGCTGCTGTTCGGTCTTTTCGACGGCCGCCTTAAGCTCGTCGATCTTCTCCTGAAGCGCGGCTACCTCGGCCTCGTTCTGCTCGGCGGCGTTATCGGTCACGGCCTGCGAGGCCTGATTCTTTTGCTGCTGCGCCTGCTTTTGAGACTGGCCCGCCGCGTCGGCCTTCTTCTGGGCGGCATCGTAGGCGGCCTGAGCGTCCTTGAGCTGCTTTGCCGACTCCTCGGCCAGCTGGGCAGCCGTCTTTGCGACCGCTTGGTTACCGGCGACAACGGTGTTCTCTACAGAACTACCCCCCCCCTGAACAGAATCGCCGTTATCGGTTGACGGTGCGGCGATTGCCGCCAGCGGCGACATGAGCGGCTGAGCAATGAGGCCCGCCGTCAAAACGGTTGCGACGGCGCGGTTAGCAACGCCCTTGACGTTGACGGCCTTAGCCCGAGGCTCAAAGTGTTGTGGACTGTAGTTTGCCATGGCTTTCTCCCTTTGACACGGATGTATCCATACGCTTCAAAATGTAGGAGCTGATTTTTGAATTCTGTTGCGCAACATTGGTCACCAGCGGATTTTTTGAAATTCATGCTCCTGTGCTTCACAATTTCGTCACATTTGAAGGAGCTGGTGCATCATATTTTCGCGTGATGGAATTGAGCCTGTGATTTGCATTTGCTCCCGCGTCATCCGTCCTATCGGATTCCGCATCCAACAGACACCTCGCCCGCCACGGTGTAGAGTTAGGACAACGGGGGCGTTGCGCGGACCGCGCTGGAACGAGGTGGACATGGAGCTCGACAAACAACAGATCAAGCGACTGCGCGAGCGTCATCATCGGCGTCACGGCATCCGCCCCGCTCATAGCGAAGCCATGGAAAACATCACCCGCTTCCTCAAGCGCGCATTCAACATTCGCGAGGGTCGCGCGCCCTATCACGTGATCCGCAAGCGTTTTGTAAACGGCGCGCGTCTGACTGGCTCTCACCTGTGTATCCTCATCATCGCCATGCTCATCGCGAGCATCGGCCTCGATATCGACTCGGACATCGCCATCGTGGGCGCCATGCTCATCTGCCCGCTCATGGGTTCGGTTCTTGCCATGGCATACGGCATTGCCACGCTCGACCGCGAGATCACCGTCGAAGCCGTCGCCAGCCTTGCGCTGCAAATGGCCTTTTGCCTGGTCACATCCACGTTGTACTTTAAGCTCTCGCCCCTCGGCACCACCACGGCCGCCATTATCGACAACTCGACGCCCACCGTGTGGGACCTTGCCGTCGCGCTTGCGGGCGGCTTTGCGGGTGGCCTGGGCAACTCGCGCGACCAGGAACCCGCCACGCTCATCGCCGGCGTGGCCGTGGCGACCGCGCTCATGCCACCTCTGTGCGCGGCGGGCTATGGCATCGCCATCGCAAGCGGGTCGCTGTTTCTCTCGGCGCTCTACGAGTTTGGCATCAACGTCGTCTTTATCGCGCTGGCGGCCGAAGCCGTATTGCTTCTTTTGCGTGTACCGCTCAAGCGTGATCTCAACGGCGACGGCATTGTGACCGCCGAGGAAAATGCCGAGGTCGACGAGCTGTCACGCAAAGTGCGCCGCCGCATCATCGTGGGCACGGTGATCTTTGCCATCCCCTGCATTATTATGACGGCGGGCTCCATTGGCTCGGCGCAGGCCGGCGTGCAGGACGGCTACGGCGTCACAGAGACCACACGCGAGCTTGCCGCGGTGCTGCCGGGCTTTAAGGATTACACCGTCGCCGTCGAGACCTCGGCCACCGAAGGAGACGAGGAAGGCATCGTCGAGCGCGAGATTGTCGCCCATGTGACGACAAGCGAGGCGCTTGGGGCGCACGACCGCCGTGTTGCCCGCAAACTCATCGACCTCAATGTGCCCGAGCTCGATCGCGTGGAGTTTGATGTGGAGTAATGCGGAGCATGGGATGGCTCCCGCGCACAGGCGCAAGTCGCGGCGAGGCTCAGACGCGACGCAGGCACATGCAAAAAGCGGGACGTAGCTCACGTCCGCGCTCCGCTCGCTGTTTTATTGCCATGAATCAGACGTCCGCATCGACATCGCCAGACTCCACCGTAAACGCCGGATCGGTGCTCACAAGATAAAATCGGGTCACCTTAGTATTTCTAATTAGGTAAATCTGCCCCTGATTGCGTCGGCGCGATATATACGCAACGTGAACCGTGCCGAATTCTTCGCCGTTTTCCTTCTTTAATACCAGGATATTGGGATCGTTCGTACGCTTAAACTGCCCGTCAACGCAGCTGCCGTCTTTGTCGACCAGTTGCCACCGATGGTTATCCTCTTCAAGAAAGGCCAGGGTTTCCAGACTCGTCTTGTCGTCCCGATAGTAACCGTCAATGGCAAACCCTTCGGAAGCGCATTCCTGCATATAAGACGTTTCTCGGCTTATAGCAAACAGCCCTGTAGCGCCCAGGAGCACAGCCAGGCAGACCACTGCAAGGGTTATCGAAATAGCACGGCGACCCATGTTAGCCCAACCGATAGTTGTTTAACGGAGCGCGAAACATACCTGGAACCTCCGATATCAGGTAGAACGTCGCCAGCAGGCTGGCGACAACTATATGCTTCTTTTATCAAACCATATGGCTGCCACTCGCGGAGGGGGTATCGGCGAGCGGCGTGTTTTCATACTCCATTGGTCAAACCTAAGCGCAGCCCTACAGCTCGTACTTGTACACGCGGTAGATATACTTTTCGGCTTCCATCTCGTAGGTGGCGATGGGCAGACCGTAGCGGTCGTCTCGTCGTTTGGCAGATAGGTCACACTGTGCTGGCCTGCGTTGAGCGAAAAATCGCCTTGGGCCTGCAGTAACTTGTCCTCAAAGCCCGGACCGGCCCAAAAATCGGGCAAGCCCACGGAAGGCTGTAGCAAGGTCATTTGCGCAACATATGTCCAGCAAAAACGGGTGGTAGCCGTACCGGCTACCACCCGTTTGTCTCATATCCAGCCCAAAGCAGGCCAGCTACTTCTTAATGCCGCGTCCCAGGCGCTCAGCGACCGATGCCACGGCCTCCTCGCTGGCCGGTCCGCAGCTCACGCAGCCATCATGGGCACGCATCCGGCCGGTGACCTCGTCCATCGCGAGCGGCGCCACCTTCTCGAGCTTAAAGCCCTTACCGGCGCGCATGTTCTCCTTGGCCACGCTAATCATGAGCTTAATGCGGTTGAGCTGGTTGACCTCGGA
>DBGFLF010000333.1:0-1719 GCA_048528725.1 Collinsella sp. | reverse complement strand
TACGGCCGCAGCCAGACCGCGTTCTCCGAGGGCGGCCTGCCCGTGGGCGCCTCCCTCGACGACCTCGGCAAGGGCCTTCGCTCTCAGGTCGGCACCATGTTCGGCACCAAGGCCAAGGGCGCTCGTTACCTCGAGCTCGCTCAGGGCTACGTCACCCGCATGGCTCTCAACGACAAGAACGAGATCATCGCATTCGAGTTCCTGAACCTCGGCAAGTTCACCGACGCCGTCAAGGCCGGCAAGACCCCCGAGGAGGCCATCGCTGGCGCTATGGGCCACTATGGTCAGTGGGAGAACGCTGCCAAGTACATCGACCCGCGCACCGACGAGGAGACTCACTCCGTCGCCAGCGTGTTCCCGGTTCACGAGTAGAAAGGGAGGGAAATAACTATGACTGTTACGTTCGAAGGTTACGAGCGCCGCGCTGACAAGATCAACAAGTGCCTCGCCGACAACGGCATCGCCTCCCTCGAGGAAGCTCTGCAGATCTGCACCGACAAGGGCTTCAACCCGCGTGAGATCGTCAACAACACCCAGTCCATCGCCTTCCAGAACGCCGAGTGGGCCTACACCCTCGGTTGCGCTCTCGCTGTCAAGCGTGGCGCCAAGTCCGCTTCTGAGGCTGCCGCCATCATCGGCGAGGGCATCCAGGCCTTCACCGTTCCCGGCTCCGTCGCCGAGGACCGCAAGGTCGGTCTGGGCCACGGCAACTTGGGCGCTATGCTGCTCTCCGACGACACCGAGTGCTTCGCCTTCCTGGCCGGTCACGAGTCCTTCGCTGCCGCTGAGGGTGCTATCGGCCTGGCTCTAAACGCCAACAAGGCTCGCAAGAAGCCGCTGCGCGTCATCCTCAACGGTCTGGGCAAGGACGCTGCTCAGATCATCGCCCGCATCAACGGCTTCACCTACGTGAAGACCCAGTTCGACTACTTCACGGGCGAACTCAAGGTCGTCGAGACCATCCCCTACTCCGATGGTCCCCGCGCCGCCGTCAACTGCTACGGCGCCGACGACGTCCGCGAGGGCGTTGCCATCATGTGGCACGAGAACGTCGACATCTCGATCACCGGTAACTCCACCAACCCCACGCGCTTCCAGCACCCCGTCGCTGGCACCTACAAGAAGGAGCGCCTCGAGGCTGGCAAGAAGTACTTCTCCGTCGCTTCTGGTGGCGGCACTGGTCGTACCCTGCACCCGGACAACATGGGCGCCGGCCCTGCCTCTTACGGCATGACCGACACCATGGGCCGTATGCACTCCGACGCCCAGTTCGCCGGTTCTTCCTCCGTGCCTGCGCACGTTGACATGATGGGTCTCATCGGCATGGGCAACAACCCCATGGTCGGTGCCACCGTCGCCTGCGCTGTCGCCGTCGAGGAGGCCCTCAAGGCCTAATCGCGCCCGCGCGATGCTCATATATTTGAGCTTTGGAGCCGCTACCTTTCGAGGTAGCGGCTCTTTTTGTTATCCCTCTGGCAGTTGCGGTGAAATAGTTCCTAGATAGCCGCACTACCCTTCAAAACAGGAACTATTCCACCGCAACTTATTGAGGGAACTAGGTTAAGCGTTCAGGTATCGGTGACGTTTACCTTCCAATTTGGCCCTTTACCGATTAACGGAATCTTTTCGATGCCTTTGGCGAGCGACCGTGCGACAATGCGCCGGACGAGAAAGGAATCCGATGGAATCGACTGATGTACTGGTAATTGGATCTGGCAT
>DBGFLF010000332.1:0-3845 GCA_048528725.1 Collinsella sp. | reverse complement strand
ATCACGGTCTATGCGGGCGCCCAGGGCAGCTGCGATGCCTGCGTCGAGGCCCTCATTGCCGGCACGCTCGCTCAGACCGGCGAGGCCACCTGCGACTGCCATGGTCACGACCACGAGCACACCCGCGAGCATGGCGAGTCCTGCGGCTGCCACGGCCATCACGAGCACGAGGGCCACGAGGGCTGCAGCTGCCACTAACGACAAGCACCTCGTCGAGAACGCGCTTCCACGCGTGCGACAACCAGCGAACAAACGGCGAAGGCCGCCTGGAATACCATCCAGGCGGCCTTCGCCATACACGACTCAACTAGTCGTTACTTCTTGTTGCGCATCTGCGCTTCCATCTGGCGCAGCAGGTCCATATCGGACTTGGGGCCGCCCGTTCCCAGGCCGCCCATGCCGCCCAGCCCCATGGCATCCAGACCGGGAATATTGGGCATGCGCATCTTTTTGCCCTTCTTACCCTTCTTGCCCTTCTTGCCGCCGGCCTGCGCCTGATTGGCCATCGTGCGCATGCGGCCCATCATCTTATTCATCTCGCCCCACTGCTTCATAAGGCTATTGACCTCGGTGGGGGTCACACCGGCGCCCTTGGCAATGCGGGCACGGCGCTGGCCGTTGATGATGGAGGGGCGAAGGCGCTCCTCCTTGGTCATCGACATGATGATGGCCTCGTTCTTATCGAAGATACCTTCGTCCAGGTTACCACCCATCTGGTTAAGCGCACGCTGGCCACCGGGGAGCATGCCCAGAATGCCCTTCATGCCGCCCATCTTCTTGACGGCCTTCATCTGGTCGAGCATGTCGTTCATGGTAAAACCCTCGCGCAGCATACGCTCGGCAGCCTCAAGCTGCTCTGCATCAGCCGCCTCCTGGGCCTTCTCGATAATGCCGACGACGTCGCCCATGCCCAGAATGCGCTTGGCCATGCGATCGGGATAGAACGGCTCAAGCGAATCGGGTTTCTCGCCCATGCTCACGAACTTGATGGGCTTGCCGGTCACTTGACGCACCGAAAGTGCGCCACCGCCACGGGCGTCACCGTCAAGCTTGGAGATAATCACGCCATCAAAGTCGGTGCGCTCGGCAAACGTCGAGACGACGTTGACGATATCCTGGCCGGTCATGGCATCGACGACCATCAGCACCTGGTCGGGCTTGACGGCCTTCTTGATGTCGACGGCCTCCTGCATCATCTGCTCATCGATCTGCAAACGACCGGCGGTATCGACGATGACCACGTCGCGCAGGTGGTCGACGGCCTCCTGGATGGCGCCCTTGGCGATGTCGACCGGGTGCGCGCCGTCGCCGCGGAAGACCGGCACGCCGATCTCGCCACCAAGCGTGGCCAGCTGGTCGGCAGCGGCGGGACGGTAGACGTCGCACGCGGCGAGCAGCGGCGAGCGGCCCTGCTTCTTGAGCAGGTAGGCCAGCTTTACGGCCGCCGTGGTCTTACCGGAGCCCTGCAGGCCCACGAGCATGATGACATTGGGAATACGGTTGCTAAAGACGAGCTTGCTCTCGGTTGAGCCGAGCATCTCGGTGAGCTCGTTGAGCACGATCTTGACGACGTTTTGCGCCGGCGACAGCGACTCCATGACCTCGGCGGTCATGCAGCGCTCCTTGGTCTTGGCGACGAACTCCTTGACGACCTTAAAGTTAACGTCGGCCTCGAGCAGCGCCATGCGAATATCGCGCATGGCCGAAGTAATATCAGCCTCGGTCAGCTTACCCTTGCCGCGCAGGCGGTCAAATGTGTCGTTGAGGCGATCGCTCAGGGAATCAAACACTGGTTACTCCTTAGTTGGACTCGCCCACCAGGGCGCGGCAGAAATCTTTGGCGTTAAACTCCTGCAGGTCATCGACCTGCTCGCCCACGCCGATGCGCAGGATCGGGAGCTTGAGCTTCTCGGCCACGGCCATGGCGATACCGCCCTTAGCCGTGCCGTCGAGCTTAGTCATGATAATACCGTCCAGGCCCAGCGCCTCGTTAAACTCGAGCGCCTGGTTCAGACCGTTCTGACCAGTGGCGGCATCGATCACAAGCACGACCGAGACCGGCATGGGACCGGCGGCCATATTGGCGGCGCGCTTACGGGTCACATTGACCACCTTGGCGAGCTCGCGCATGAGCTCGGGGCTCGTGTGCAGACGACCGGCGGTATCGATGAGCACCAGGTCGCTGCCGCGCTTATCGGCCTCATCGAGCACGTCATAGCACACGCTCGCCGGATCGGAGCCGCGGTCACGCTTGATGACGGGAACGCCGGCACGCTGGCCCCACACATCGAGCTGCTCGATGGCGGCGGCGCGGAAGGTGTCGGCCGAACCGATCACCACGTTCTTGCCGCGGGCGGCCATGGCGCTCGCGATCTTACCGACCGTCGTGGTCTTGCCGGCACCGTTAATGCCCACAAACAGCACGCAGCTCGGCGTATCGGAGAACGGATCGCGCTCGATGGGCACAAAGTGCTGCTCAAGCTGCTCGGCCAGGGCGCGACGGAGTTGCGGGGCGGTCTTGAGGTTCTTCTTGGCCGCGGCATCGCGCAGGTCATCGGAGACCTTGATGGCGACCTCGGCGCCCATGTCACCCATGACGAGGGTGTCCTCCAGGTCCTCCCAAAAATCCTCGTCGACCTCGCCGCCAAAGTAAAAGACCTCGTTGAGGGCCTCGCGACTGCGCTCAAGTCCGCGCGAGAGAGCGTCAAAGAATCCCATTATGCATTCACGACCTTTCCGGTTTCGCGATCGAGTTTTTGCGAGACGACGCGACTGACGCCGTCGGCTTGCATCGAGACGCCATAGAGGACGTCAGCGTCCTCCATAGTACGGCGCTGATGCGAAATGACCAAGAGCTGCGTATCGGAACGCAACACATCGAGCGCGCCGATGAGCTTGGACAGGTTGGCGTCGTCGAGTGCAGCCTCGACCTCGTCCAGCACATAGAACGGCACCGTACGCGTGCGGTACACGGCAAAGAGCAGGGCGAGCGCCGTCAGGCTCTTCTCGCCGCCCGACATGAGCATCATCTTGGTGATGCGCTTGCCGCGCGGCTGCGCCACGACCTCGATACCCGTCTCGGCTGGATGCTCGGGATCGGTCATCTCCAGATGAGCCTGACCGCCCGGGAAGAGCATGGCGAAGATCTCGCGGAAGTTCGCATCGACCTTCTCAAACGTCACCAGGAACGCCTTGCGCATCTTACGGTCGATAGCCACGGTGATCTTGGTGAGCGCCTTGCGCGCGCTCTCCAGATCGGCCAGCTGCTCCTCGATGTAATCGGCGCGGCGCTTGAGCTGCTCGTACTCCTCCATGGCAACTTGGTTAACGGGACCAAGGTTGTTGATCTGGCGCACAAGCTGGTTGAGTTCGCGCTCGGCGGCATCGCGGTCCGTGGGCGCCGGAAGCATGAGCGCTTCCTCGAGTACCGTGGTGCCATCGGCGGTAATGACCTTAATGGCGGCCTCTACCTGCACCTCGAGCTTGCCACGCGCGACCTTGAACTCGTTTTGCGCGGCGGAGACGGTATCGACTCGCTCCTTAGCGCGGGCAACCTCTGCCTTGGCATCCTCGATGGTCTTCTTGAGCGAAGCGGAGTCCGCCTCCTCCAGAGAGGCCTGGTCACGCAGGCGCGCTGCCCAATCCGACGCGCGTTCCAACAGGGCAGAATAGCGTTCGTGCATGGGGTCGACGCGCAGGCGCAGCAGCTCGAGCGAGCGCGAAGCCTGGCGTGTTCCGCGGATACGACGGTCGATGCCCTCAAGACGATGCTCAAGGTCGGGCACGCGGCCCTTCAGCGAACGCAGGCGCTCGCTCGTCTGGGCCAGGCGCACCTTGGCATCGGC
>DBGFLF010000331.1:0-13975 GCA_048528725.1 Collinsella sp. | reverse complement strand
AGCGTCGTGGCCGGCATTGCCATTGCGTTGGCGTGCGATGCAGTATTTGACGGAAGAGGTGCCCGCGATGCCCGTTAACGAGTTCTTGGTTCTGTGGCTGTCGTCGTGGGCTGCTATCGCGTTCTTTCGCATCGCGCCGGCGTTCGCCTTGCGCGGGCGGACCCTGTCGCCCCGCATTACCGAGGCCCTGGGCTATATCCCGCCCGCTGCCTTTGCCGCGCTGGTCGCCAACGACTTGGTGAGCCCCGGCGCGTTCGACGCGGGACTCTGGCCTGCCTTGGTTCCCTGGATTGCGGCCGTCGGCGTCGTGGTCGTGGCGGTCAAGACAAAATCGATGCTGTGGTGCTGCGTCTCGGGCATCGTACTCTATATTGTCTTGAGCCTTATATAGGGGTGGCGTCGCGGGCGCCGAATCTCGTTCCATCCCAACTTGTCGGATTTTTCACCGAGCTGGTCTATTTCTTCTGGTACCATGGTCAAACTTTACTGTAGCAAAGCGTGACGTGGGCTTTTGTACCCCGTCAGCGGAAATGGGGGTTTCATGGCACAGGAAGCGACCGCCAGCGAGCAAAAGAAATTCAAGGTACCGCGCATCCCGGGCGACATCATGATCTATCCGATGATCGTCGGCCTTTTGCTCAATACCTTCTGCCCGCAGGTCTTTGAGGTCGGCGGCTTCTTTACGGCTGCCTGCCGCGGCGGCTCCAACACCATCGTTGCCGCGATCTTGCTGTTCGTGGGCGCCGGCATCAGCTTTAAGTCCACGCCGGGCGCCATCAAGACCGGCATCGTCGTGCTGATTCCTAAGCTTGTAGTGGCAGCCGCGCTGGGTCTGGGCGTCGCGTACTTCTTTAACGATAACTTTTTAGGCCTGAGCTCGGTTTCCATCATCGGCGGCATTACGTTTTGCAACATGGCGCTCTATACGGGCATCATGGGCGAGTTCGGCGATGAGTCCGAGCAGGGCGCTGTCGGTATCCTGTTCTTTACGGCCGGCCCCGCCGTCACGATGATCATCCTTGGTGTTTCGGGTCTCGCCAACATCCCTGTCGGCACCATCATCGGATCCATCCTGCCGCTTGTTATCGGCATGGTCCTGGGCAACTTGTTCCCGTTTATCAAGAACCTGCTGGTTCCCGGCGCCAATCCCGCGATCGCTGTAATTGGTTTTCAGCTCGGTGCGTCCATGAGCCTTTCGAGCTTCATCGCCGGTGGCATTTCGGGCATCCTGCTGGGCCTCATCACGCTCTTTATCGTCGGTCCCATTACCTTTGCCTTCGAGCGCCTGTGTGGCGGCAATGGTAAGGCGGCTGTGGCATGTTCCACCATTGCCGGCACGGCCATGACCACGCCGGTCGCCCTCGCCGAGGTCGCTCCGCGCTATGCCGAGCTTGCGCCCACCGCGTATGCGCAGATCGCCACTGCCGTCATCATCACGGCAATCATGGCCCCGATTCTGACCGGCTGGGTCGATAAGAAGTTCTGCCAGAGCAAGGAAGACCTGTCGCCTGCCGGTGTCGAGGCCATCGAAGAGGCTGTCGCGACCGACATCGATGGCGAGTAGCAATCGATACCCATCAATGATTCCGGCGTGCAACTCGCGCCGTTTGAGCGCCCGAACGAGAGCTGTCTTGCAGTGACGTTCGGGCGCTCTGCTATTATTCCCCTTACCCCTGCGGAGTAGGGGGTGTTTGTTGCCCAGATTCGAATTGGGCGATTCTGGCCACTTGGATATTGAAGGGAGGGCGTCTAGTGGTAAAGGCACTCAAGATCGAGATATTCCTGCTGTGCATGATTATTCTTATCGGACTTGCCGTACGAAGCCGTCGCTCCCTGTTCTCGAGCACCCAGCAGCTTTTGTTTAGCATGCTGGGCTACACGTCTGCTGCCTACATTTTCTTCGATATGATCTGGACGCTCTCGGACGGCGTGAGCACTCCTGTAGGCATCACGGCCAACTGGATTTCCAACGCGGTTTCGTTTTCGCTGTTCGCCATCGCGTGCCTCATTTGGTTTTTCTATTCCGAGACGATGCAGGGCTCACGGCTCCTGACCACGCCCTATAGGGTGGTACTTTTAACGTTGCCAACCGCATTGGTGGTCGTTCTGGCATTTACCAGCTACTGGACGCACGCTATGTTCTATATCGATGCGCGGGGCGTATATCGTCGCGGAGCGCTTTATATGATTCAGCCTATCGTTAGCTACTGCTACGTCATATATACGTCCTTGCATGCCTTTATTCAGGCTCGAAAAGTCGAAAGCCTGCAAAAGAAGGCCATTTATCGCACCCTCGCCTTTTTTGCGGTTCCCGCTCTGGTGGGCGGTACCTTTCAGATCGTATACTCGGTGCCTGGCCTTTGTGTCGGCATAATGATTAGCATGTTGCTGCTCTATATCATCTGCCAGGAGCAACTGATCTCGACTGACCCGTTGACTGGACTCAACAACCGCAACCGTTTTGAGACCTATATGCTGTCGCTCTTTTCAAATGTGGATCAGGCCGAAGATGTATATCTGCTTATGATGGACGCTGACGGCTTTAAGCAGATTAACGATCGCTATGGACATGTGGAGGGCGACCATGCTCTTCAGGTAATATCCGCTGCGCTCAAAGAGGTCTGCTCGGCGTCTGGTGGCTTTATCGCGCGTTATGGTGGCGATGAGTTCGTGGTGCTCCAAAAGGCAGCGGCGGAACAGGATATCATGCATCTGTGCGCGACAATCAACGACGAGCTCGCGCATGCCGAGGTGCCGTATGCATTGCGGATGTCCATCGGTTGCGCGCGGGTCGGCGATGGTATTGATACCTGGCAAAACCTGCTTCGCGCCGCCGACACGGAACTCTACCGTGTCAAGGCCGAGAAAAAGAAAGCCGGCGTTCAGATACGCTAGGAAAAGGGGCACACGACCGTTGCGATGGTCGTGCGCCCCTTTTGCGTTTGTGGGGGCCACCGGCCATAATGCCCGGGCGCGGTGCGGCAAGGCGGGCGTCTGCCGCTGCGACTCGGTACGAAATCAACGAGAACCAGTGCACTCCATTAAGCTAAAGTGTTTGAAGGCCCTCCCTAAAAAGGTGAGCTCGCTAGGCTTTTTTGGGTTTGTTGACGATGATGATGCCGCCGCAGACCAACAGCAGGGCAACGATGACGGTAACGAGGCTCGTGCCAGCGCCCTCGTCGAGCAGCAGCGCGCTCAGCACCACACCAAAGACGGGGTTCATAAATCCAAAGACAGAGACGCGGCTGACGGGGTTGACGGCAAGCAGGCGCGACCACAGCGAGTAGGCGACCGCGGAGATAAGCGCCATGTAGATGATGAGCGCGATGGCGGGGACAATCGCTGTGGGGGAGAGCGCGTCACCCATCAAAAAGCCGATGGCGGTGAGGATCAGGCCGCCGACCAAGAACTGCCACCCGGCAAGCAAGACGCCGTCGTGCTCGCGCGAGAAGATACCGATCAGGCAGGTCGAAAGAGCACCCGCGACAGTGGAGGCTAGGATAAAGCCCTCGCCATCGAGCGTAAAGCCAAAGGTGCCATCTGCGCCCGAGAGGTTGACGAGCGCGACGCCGGCAAAGCCCAGCGCACAGCCAAGCACCTTGGCCGTATTGAGCTTCTCGGTGTGAAATGCCAGGGCGGCAAAGAGGATTGCGAGGAAGTTGGCGCTGGCCTCGATGATGGAGCTCGACATGGCGCTGGCGCGCGAGAGACCCAGATAGAAAAAGAAGTACTGCCCGATAGTCTGGAAGAGCGACAAGATAAAGATGGGCTTGATATCGCGTGCCTGTGGGACGAGCGGGCGGCGCTGGGCTGCACTCATACCGGCGATAACCAGGATACCGGCAAGTGTGAAGCGCAAACCTGCAAAGAGTAGCTGCGAGGCGCTATCGTGCGCCGGGATACCAAACAGCTCGTAACCGATCTTGATGCAGGGGAAAGCCGACCCCCAGAGCGCGCAGCAGACGAGGCAACCCAGGATGAGTCCGGGCAGAGTGGCGAGATACGGCTTGCGGCTTTCCATGATGTTCTTCTCCCATACGCGCAAATAAAAAAGAACCCGCCACCGGGCGTGCCGGTGGCGGGTGTTGTTACCCGAAGGGATTGTACCCGATGGGAAAGGTTTAAGCGAAGTAGGCTACGCCGCTCTCAAAGATCGGCATGAACTTGTCGCCGGGGACATGCTCGGGCACGTTGCGGTACAGGTTGTCGCCGCGACGCTCGGCATGGCCCATCTTGCCCAGAACGCGGCCGTCGGGGCTCGTGATGCCCTCGATGGCGAGTGCGGAGCCGTTGGGGTTGACGGAAAGATCCATGCTGGGCTTGCCGTCCTCGCCCACGTACTGCGTGGCGACCTGGCCGTTGGCGATCAGCTGGGCGAGCACTTCGTCATTGGCGACAAAGCGGCCCTCGCCGTGGCTGATGGCGACGGTGTAGGGGTCGTCCAGGCTGCACTGCGACAGCCACGGGGACAAGTTGGACGAGATGCGGGTGCGCACCAGACGGCTCTGGTGGCGACCGATGGTGTTGAACGTCAACGTGGGCGCATCGGGCGTGGCGTCGACGATGTCGCCGTAGGGCACCAGGCCGAGCTTGACCAGGGCCTGGAAGCCGTTGCAGATACCCAGCATCAGGCCGTCGCGGGCCTTGAGCAGGTCGCGAACTGCCTCGGTGACCTCGGGAGCGCGGAAGAACGCCGTGATGAACTTGGCGGAGCCATCGGGCTCGTCGCCGCCCGAGAAGCCGCCGGGGATCATGACGATCTGGCTTGCACGGATGCGGCGGGCAAGCTCGTGGGTGCTCTCGGCGACGGCCTCGGGCGTGAGGTTGTTGATCACGAAGGTGTCGGCTTCGGCACCGGCTGCGCGGAAGGCACGTGCGCTGTCGTACTCACAGTTGTTGCCGGGGAACACGGGGATGATCACGCGCGGACGGGCGATCTTGGCGCCGCTGTACACGTGGATGTCCTTGGCACGGAAGTCGATGGTCTCGACCTCGGGGGTCTCGTCGGCGCTGCGGTAGGCAAAGACGCCCTCGATGCCGCTCTCCCAGGCCTCCTGGAGCTCGGAGAGCTCGATGACCTCGGAGCCGGTGTCGATGACATAGCCCTCGACGGTGGTGCCCAGGGGCTCGACGACAACGCCGTCGGCGACCTCGGGCAGCTCGGCATCCTCGGCGAGCTCGACGATAAAGCTGCCGTAGAGCGGGGTGAAGAGGCTCTCCACGTCCACGTCCTCGGCAAGCTCGATGCCGATCTGGTTACCGACGCACATCTTAAAGAGGCTCTCGGCGCCGCAGCCGTAGCCGGGCGTGGAGATGGCCAGGGCGTTGCCGGTAGCAGTGAGCGCCTCGACGGCGTCAAACGCGGCGAGCAGCTGCTGGGCGTCGGGACGGTAGTCCTCGCCATAGGTAGCGGGGGCGATGCGGACGACGCGGTGCGTGAGGCCCTTGAACTCGGGCGAGACGGCACGGGCGGCCCTGCCCACGGCGACGGCGAAGCTGATCAGGGTCGGCGGAACGTTGAGCTCGCCGGCCTCGTCCTCAAACGAGCCGCTCATGGAGTCCTTGCCGCCGATGGCGCCAGCACCCAGGTCGACCTGGGCCATAAGGGCACCCAGGACGGCAGCCATGGGCTTGCCCCAGCGCTCTGCCTCGGTGCGCAGGCGCTCGAAGTACTCCTGGAAGGAGAGGTAGGCGCGCTTGTGCTCAAAGCCGGCGGCAACGAGCTTGGCGATGGACTCGACCACGGACAGGTAGGAGCCCGCAAATTGGTCGGCTTCCATCAGGTAGGGGTTGAAGCCCCATGCCATAGCGCTCGCCGTGGTGGTCTCGCCGTCCACGGGGAACTTGGCGACCATGGCCGAGCTTGGGGTGAGCTGCGTCTTGCCACCAAAGGGCATGAGCACGGTCGCGGCGCCGATGGTGGAGTCGAAGCGCTCGGAAAGGCCCTTGTTGGAAGCGACGTTGAGGTCGGTGACAAGCGAGGTCATGCGCTCGGCAAGCGTGGTGCCGGCCCAGCTGGGCTGCCACACGCTGCGGGCGCATACGTGGGCGATCTGGTGCTTGGGCGCGCCGTTGGAGTTGAGGAACTCGCGGGATAGGTCGACGATGGCGACACCGTTCCAGGCCATGCGCATGCGCGGCTCGGCGGTAACCTCGGCGATAACGGTCGCCTCGAGGTTCTCCTCGGCGGCGTAGCCCATGAACTCCTCGACGTCACCGTCGGCGACGGCGCAGGCCATACGCTCCTGGGACTCGGAGATAGCGAGCTCGGTGCCGTCCAGGCCGTCGTACTTCTTGGTCACGGTATCAAGGTCGACATACAGGCCGTCGGCAAGCTCGCCCACGGCGACCGAGACACCGCCGGCGCCAAAGTCGTTGCAGCGCTTGATCAGACGGCAGGCGTCGCCGCGGCGGAACAGACGCTGCAGCTTGCGCTCGACCGGGGCGTTGCCCTTCTGGACCTCGGCACCCGAGGTCTCGATGGACTCGGTGTTCTGGGTCTTGGAGGAGCCGGTGGCGCCACCGATGCCATCGCGGCCGGTGCGGCCGCCCAGCAGGATGATCTTGTCGGTGGGGGCGGGGCACTCGCGACGAACGTGGTTTGCCGGGGTAGCGCCCACGACGGCGCCAACCTCCATGCGCTTGGCCACGTAACCGGGGTGATAGAGTTCGTTGACCTGACCGGTGGCAAGGCCGATCTGGTTGCCGTAGCTGGAGTAGCCGGCGGCGGCAGTGGTCACGAGCTTGCGCTGCGGCAGCTTGCCCTCGAGCGTCTCGGAAACCGGGACGGTGGGGTCGCCGGCACCGGTGACGCGCATAGCCTGATACACATAGCTGCGGCCCGAGAGCGGGTCACGGATAGCGCCGCCCACGCAAGTGGCGGCACCGCCGAAGGGCTCGATCTCGGTCGGGTGGTTGTGGGTCTCGTTCTTAAAGAGGAACAGCCAGTCCTGGTCCTCGCCGTCGACATCGACCTTCACCTTGACGGTGCAGGCGTTGATCTCCTCGGACTCGTCGACATCGGTCATGACGCCGGTCTTCTTAAGGTACTTGGCGCCGATGGTGCCCATGTCCATGAGGCAGACGGGCTTGGCGTCGCGACCGAGCTCGTGGCGCATCTCCATGTAGCGGTCGAAGGCCTGCTGCACCACGGCGTCGTCGATCGTCACGTTGTCCAGGACGGTGCCGAAGGTGGTGTGGCGGCAGTGATCGGACCAGTAGGTGTCGATCACGCGGATCTCGGTGATGGTGGGATCGCGATCCTCGTCGCGGAAGTACTGCTGGCAGAAGGCGATGTCCGCTTCGTCCATGGCAAGACCGCGCTCGGAAATAAAGGCGGCGAGGCCGGCCTCATCGAGCTCGCGGAAGCCGTCGAGCACCTCGACGGGCTGGGGCTCGGGGGTCTCCATGTACAGCGTCTCGGGCAGGTCGAGCGAGGCGATGCGCGCCTCGACGGGGTTCACCACGTAGTGCTTGATGGCCTCGATGGCGGCTTCGTCCAGAGCGCCCGAGATCATATAGACCTTGGCGGAGCGCACGGCGGGGCGCTCGCCCTGGCTGATGAGCTGCACGCACTCGCTGGCGGAGTCGGCGCGCTGGTCAAACTGGCCAGGCAGGAATTCGACGGCAAAGACGGCGCCATCGCTTGCGGGGAGCTCGTCGTAGGTCACATCGACCTGGGGCTCGCTAAAGACGGTCGGCACGCAGGAGCGGAAAAGCTCCTCGTCGATGCCCTCGACGTCGTAGCGGTTGATGATCCTCAGGGCCTCGATGCCCTTGATGCCGAGAATCTCGGTCAGCTCGCCCTTGAGCTGCTGAGCCTCGACGTCGAACCCGGGTTTCTTCTCCACGTAGATACGAGAGACCATTGGTTCCTGCCTTCCTGATCGGTTGGGCGTACGGTACGGTATGCGGCAGCGGTCGGTTTGCGGGGTCTGCCCTGCGGTCGCCTTGAGCCACATGTTTGTAAACCTCACTATGATACGACAGCTCGCGGCGCGTTGAGGACGGCGAGGGTGCTACAGTGAAGCGCAAACAAGAGAAAGGCATCACATGGCATTCGTTTCACTCGCCATCATCGCGCTCGTGGCCTTTGCAAGCCCCTTCATCGCCTCGGCGATTCCCGGAAAACCCATTCCCGAAACGGTCTTTTTGCTCGTGTTCGGCGCGGTGCTGGGACCCCATATGCTCGACATTATCCATGTAGATGCCGAGGTCTCGCTTGTGTCCGAGCTCGGTCTGGCCTTTTTGTTCCTGCTCGCCGGCTTTGAGATCGACCCCAAGAGCATCACGGGCGTCGAGGGGCGCTACGGCTTGGCGACGTGGGTCGTCACGTTTGGTATCGCCTGGCTTGCCGTGCGCTTTACTCCGTGGTTCTCGGTCAGCCATTTCGACGGTATCGCTGTGACGCTTGCTCTCACTTCGACGGCGCTCGGCACGCTCGTGCCCATCATGCGTGAGCGCTCGCTCACCGGCACGCGCGTGGGCGACTCGATTCTTGCGTATGGCACCTGGGGTGAGCTCGGCCCCGTGCTCGCCATGTCGGTGCTGCTGTCTGCCCGCACCGGCATCCAGACGCTTGTAATCCTTGGCTTGTTTGCGGTGGTCTGCGTGTTGCTGGCCGTGGTCCCAAGCCGCTCCAAGCGCGTCGGCAGCCGCTTCTTTGCGTTTGTCGAGGAACGCGCCGATACCACGTCGCAGACCTTCGTGCGCCTGACGGTGCTCATCTTGGTCACGCTCGTGGCGTTCTCGGCCGTCTTTGATCTCGACATCGTGTTGGGTTCTTTTGCCGCCGGCTTTGTCCTGCGCTATATCATCCCCGAGGGCAACCATACGCTCGAGACCAAGCTCGACGGCCTGGCCTACGGCTTTTTGATTCCGGTGTTCTTTACCGTATCGGGCGCAAAGATCGACCTGACGGCCGTGGCGTCGCGTCCAGGCTTGCTCGCGGGCTTTATCGTGGCGTTGCTGATTATTCGCGCCGTGCCCATCCTCATCTCTATGGGTATTTGTCCTGCGACGCGCGATGTGTCGGCGTATGGCCGCATTACCGTGGCGCTCTACTGCACCACGGCGCTGCCGATCATCGTTGCCGTGACGAGCGTTGCCGTCAACGCGGGCGCGCTGTCGCAAGATATTGCGTCGGTCATGGTTGCCGCCGGTGCCATCACGGTGTTCTTGATGCCATTGCTCGCGCAGCTCTTCTACCGCGTGGTCGACGCTGCACCGGTCGCTGCCGTGGCAGAGGTTGCCGAGCATCCATCCGATGCGCTCGACATTCTGCGCGCCCATCACGATTTGGCGAGTCTGCTCGCACGAGAGCACGAGCTGCTGACCTCGCATGGCCATGGTCGCGTATTCGAGGGCCTGCCTACGCTCGATACGATTGCCGAGCGTCTTTCCGCCGAGGCGGCGAGTGGCCACATCGATGCCCGCATCGTGGACGCGGCGCACCTGCTTGCCGATAAGACCTATGGAGACGAGGTCGACCCGTCCGAGCTGACTCCGCGCGAGCGTCGCCGCCTGGAGCGCGCCAAGCTCGCCGTGCGCGAATACCGCCGCCGCATGTTGGAGCTCTATGCAAGAGAAGAAGCCGAGGACGACGACGGCAAGTAGTCGATACTCTCTCGGGGAAGCCGCGTCCCGCTTTGAAGGCTCGGAACGGGATGTGGTTTCCGAAACGGGGGCCGTTGGGAAACTGTGTCCCGGAATGGGCGCTCAGAGTGGGATGCAGTTTCCGCGAGAGACCCGTTGCGGAAACGGTATCCCAGAATCGGCGTTCAAAACGGGGCGCTCTTTCCGAAACATGGCCCTGAGGGAAGCTGCGTCCCGGTCTGAGTCGGAATTCCGGGACACAGCTTCCCTTTCAAACAGAAGAAGGCGCGCTGCCTGCAGTTGATGCAGACGGCGCGCCTTCTTTGTTGGACTATGTTGAGGCTGGGAGCTGAGGCTTGTGGTCCCTTAAGAGCGGGCGGCTCCGTCGACGGGGAGCACGGCGCCCGTGACGTAGGAGGACATGTCGCTCGCCAGGAAAACAAAGGCGTTGGCGACATCCTCGGGCTCGCCCATGCGACCCAGCGGAATGGTGGCGACGATGGGCTTAATAACCTCTTCAGGCAGGTTGGCGACCATGTCGGTTTTGGTTACACCGGGTGCTACGGCATTGACGCGAATGCCCATGGGGGCGAGCTCGCGCGAGAGCGACTGGACCATGCCGTTGACGGCGAACTTGGACGTGGGGTAGCCAACGCCGGAGGGCTGACCGTACTTAGCGACCATCGAGCTCGTGGTGGTGATGGTGCCGCCGTGGCCGGCTTCGGTCATGATCTTGGCGGCAGCCTGGTGGCCATTAAAGACGGCGACGACGTTGAGGTCCATGACCTTTGCGAACTCCTCGGCCGTGTAGTCCAAGAGGGGTGAACGCTGGGAGATACCGGCATTGTTGACGACCGTGTCCAAGCCGCCCATGTCGGCTGCAGCCTGGGTAAAGGCCTCGGTCACGGCTTCGAGTGAGGTGAGGTCGCAGGAGCGGCCCCAGACCTTGGCGTCGGGATAGGCGGCTGTCAGCTTCTCAACGGCCGCATCGGCGGTCTCCTGACGCGAGCCAAAGACGGTGACGGCGGCGCCTTCCTCGATAAAACGGCAGGCGATGGCATAGCCGATACCGCGCGTGCCTCCGGTGATGATTGCTTTCTTGCCCTCGAGCAACATGGTATTTCCTCTCATCGCGGGCGGACATTCGCAGCACAGCGTAGCCGTAACTGGAATCGGCCGTGTTTGCATATCGGTGAACGGTAGCCCGCGTTACCGATGAGCGGCTCGCGCAAATGTGCTCTGCCGTTGTGCTTAGGGCAGGAGACAAAAGGGCTCCCGTCCCGCATCGGACGGGAGCCCTCAAAGCGTGTATTGCTAGGCGAGCGTTGAGCTAGTTCGCCATGACGCCTTCGGTCCAAGCCTCAACGTCCTCGATGCGCAGGACGTTGGCGACCTCGGCTACGCAGTCGACGCTGGCAAGCTCGGCGGTGGCAGCCTGGACGTCCTTCTCGAGCGCGCGGTGCGTCAGGAAGATGACCGAGCAAGTATCGCTGGCGCCCGACTTGCCGTCCTCGACCTGGTTGATGAGCGAGATCGAGATGTTGTGCTTGGCAAAGATGTCGACCGTCTCGGACAGGGCACCCACGCGGTCGGCGACCTTCAGGCGCACATAGTACTTAGTCTGGAGCTCGTCCATGGGCTTAAAGGCGAGGTTGTGACCATAGGGCTCAATCTCGGGCAGCGGAGCCACGCCGCGGCTGATCTGCTCGGAGAGCGACAGGATATCGCCCACGACGGCGCTCGCGGTGGGGAAGGAGCCTGCGCCGGCACCGTAGAACATGGTTTCGCCCACGGCGTCACCCACCACGTAGACGGCGTTCATGGCGCCGTTGACCTTGGCGAGCATATGGTCTGCCGGGATGAGCGTGGGATGCACGCGGACGTCGACGCCGGCGTCGGTGTTGCGTGCGATCCCCAGCAGCTTGATGGTGTAGCCGAGCTCGCGGGCCTGGGCAATGTCCTCGGCGCCGATGGTACGGATACCCTGCTGGTAGACATCGTCGGTGGTCACGCGGGTGCCAAAGCCGATGGAAGCGAGGATTGCCGTCTTGCTGGCGGCGTCGAAGCCGTCGACGTCGGCGGACGGGTCGGCCTCGGCATAGCCCTTTGCATGGGCGTCGGCGAGCACGTCAGCGTAATCGGCGCCCTCGGCGTCCATGCGCGACAGGATGTAGTTGGTGGTGCCGTTGAGAATGCCAGCGATGGTCAGGATCTTGTTGCCCACCAGGTCGTGCTCGAGCGTGCTGACAATGGGGATGCCACCGCCGCAGCTGGCCTCGCACTTAATCTGCACGCCGCACGCGCGCGCCTTCTCGGCGAGCGTCTCGACATGACGGCCCAGCAGGGCCTTGTTGGCAGAGACGACGTGCTTGCCGTTCTCGAAGGCGGTGGTGAAGATTTCGGTCGCGGGGTGCTCGCCGCCGATGAGCTCGACGACGATATCGACGGCGGGGTCGGTGACGACGTCGTGCCAGTCGCTCGTAAAGGCCTCGCGCTCAATACCGGCGGCTTCGGCCTGCTCCCAGGCAAGCGCGCAGGCGCGGGTCAGCTTAAGGTCGATGCCGTAGGCGGCCAGGTACTCATCGTGGTGGCTCTTGATCAGACGGGCCACGCCGCCGCCGACGGTTCCCAGACCGATGAGGCCGACGTTCACGGTGCGCAGGGGTTCGCTCATAGATAGCTCCTTCGTGCATCTTATGGATGGATTAACCGCTTAAAGGTTGAGTGCATTCTAGCGTGAAGTGCGGGCGCGTGCTTGCCTGGCAGCGGGAGCAGCATAAAACGCCACCCCCGAAACGCTGCGGAAACATTGGAAACACGCTCGCTACAAACGAACTTCCGTAACAAACTGTCAACGTTTGCACCATAAGGTTTGCCCTGTGCGACTGGGGCATGCAGGCGCTCGTCGGCCCCGTCACGACTGGTGCCGCCGTCGCCGTCTCGGGCGAGATCGCCGACGATATGCTCATGACCCCGTTTTCGGCTGACGATGAGAAGAATGCCGACTTCGTCAAGGCCTATAAGGATGCCTACGACGAGACGCCCAACCAGTTTGCCGCCGATGCCTATGACTGCGTCCATGCGATTGTCGAGGCTATCGATAAGGCAGACATCGACATCACGGCCGACGGCGCCGACATTGCCGGCGATCTTGCCAAGGCCATGCGCAAGATCAAGATCGAGGGCCTGACGGGCGAGCTCACGTGGAACGACGAGGGCCAAGTCGAGAAGCCCGCTACAGCCTATGTGATCCAGGACGGCAAGTACATCGCCGCCTAAGTGCGCATAAAGCGCTACCGGTGAGGCTGTTTTAATCAGGGCAGGGACGCTTGTAACAGAATGGAAACATTACTTTCACACAATAAAGTGGCTAAACTGCATAAACCAATAGAAATACGCATAATTATGGATAAACGGACAAAACAAAAGAAAAGTTGAAATAATCACCACTTTTCTCAACTAAAGCGTCTACTATTTTGCGAACGCCGAACACGGCGAAGGATGGCCTGTTGGGTAACCGAAACCCGACGAGATTTGAGAGGAGAGCCGCATGTCGAGCCTCACCGGTAAGTCATTGAACCCTGTTATGAATCGCAGGAGCGTTATCGCGAGCGCAGCAGGTCTGGGGGCGATGTCTATTCTAGCTGGCTGCTCCTCCAACGGCGGCGACAGCGGTTCCGCTTCGGGCGACGCTTCGTTTAAGATCGGCACCATCGGCCCGCTGACCGGCGCCAACGCGTCCTACGGCAAGTCCGTTACCCAGGGTGTCGAGCTTGGCTGCAAGGATTTCTCGACCAAGGAGCTGCCGCTTGCCAGCAAGGCCGAGGATGACCAGGCCGACGGCGAGAAGGCCGTCAACGCCTTTAACACCCTGCTCGACTGGGGCATGCAGGCCCTCGTCGGCCCGACCACCACGGGTGCGTCGGTTGCCGTTGCCGCCGAGTGCGGTAACGACCCCGAGACGTTCATGATCACTCCGTCCGCGTCCTCCGAGGACGTCACCAAGGGCAAGGATTGCGTCTTCCAGGTTTGCTTTACCGATCCCAACCAGGGCGTCAACGCTGCCAAGTTCCTGGCGCAGAAGTATGCGGACGAGAAGTTCGTGCTGTTCTATAACTCCGGCGACGCCTATTCTTCGGGCATCGCAGATTCCTTTAAGGTTCAGGCCGCTAAATCCAAGCTCGAGATTGTTGACGAGGAGACCTTTAAGGACGACTCCGCCACGAGCTTTACCAACCAGCTCACCAAGGCCAAGCAGGCCGGCGCTACCATGATCTTTGCGCCGATCTACTACACGCCGGCGTCCGTCCTGCTCAAGAACGCCAAGGACATGGGCTACGACGTCAAGATGATGGGCTGCGACGGCATGGACGGCATCCTG
>DBGFLF010000330.1:0-2532 GCA_048528725.1 Collinsella sp. | reverse complement strand
CCGACGCCATCCGCGCGCTCGATGGCGTGGAAGATCTAACGTTGATCCAATACAACGGCGAATATCACGGCTAATTTTGTTCCGGCGTTCTAACGAACGCCGGACCGCTCGACGCTGCGCGGGCATCTGCCGGGCGATCTGCCGCTCAAACCGTCGCTCGCGTACATAAAGTACGTTTCGCTCCTCTTTCGCGGCACCTCGCCACGGCAGTTGCCCGCTCGCTGACGTTTGCTCGACCTGGGTGGGCCGATTTTGTTCGGATGCCGTCTTCACGGGTATCATGGTGAAAGCGATTTCAATGACAGGGGTGCTCGTGGTAAAGATGAAAGATGTGGCCGAGTTGGCGGGCGTTTCGAGCGCCGCCGTCTCGCGCTACCTCAACGGTGGCTACATATCGACGGACAAGGCCGAGCGCATTAAGAAGGCGATTGAGCTGACAGGATACGTGCGGTCCAGCCAGGCTCGCGCGCTGCGCACCGGTTCCACTAAGCTCATCGGCGTCATCGTACCTAAGATTAACTCGGAATCCGTAAGCCGCATTACCGCCGGTATTGGCCAGGTGCTCGGTCGCCGTGGCTACCAGATGCTGCTTGCCAATACCGACAACGCGGCCGATCGCGAGCTCGAGTACCTCGATTTATTCCAAAACCACCCGGTCGATGGCATTGTGCTGGTGGCAACTATGATTACCGACGAGCATCGCCGGGCGATTGAGTCGTGCCGCGTGCCCATCGTGCTGATCGGCCAGAATGTTGAGGGCGCGGCGTGCGTCTATCACGACGATTACGAGGCCGCTTTTGAGCTGGGCCATGCGCTTGCAGGCCGCGTGGACGGCAAGATCGCCTACATTGGAGTTACCGAAGAGGACCGCGCGGCCGGTTATGACCGCCGTCGCGGTTTTGAGGCCGGATTGCGCGCCGCGGGTAACCCGCTCGATGCCGCCTTGATTCGCCTCGGCTCGTTTACGCTCGACTCGGGTTATGGTGCGGCGCGTGAGCTGCTTTCCGTCGCTCCCGATGTTTCGTTTATCGCATGCGCAACCGACACCATGGCGGCGGGCGCACTGCGTGCCATCGATGAGGTTCGCGGCACGGGCGAGGGCATGCACCGCGTGAGCGGTTTCGGCGACAACGCGTTTTTGCGCGCGCTGACGGGCGGCATTCCCACCGTGCATTACGGCTACCTGACCAGCGGTGTCGAGGCGACCAATATGTTGCTCAACACGCTCGATGGCGCGGAGGGGGAGAACGGCCTAAAGACGCTCAAGCTCGGCCATCAGTTGATGAATGTCTAGGTCTTGATCGTGCCTGCCCGCCTTTGAGTCCCCCGTTTTTTGTCCCAAAACTACCATTCGCCGCCTTTTTCCTACCGTTCACCCTACTATGAAAACGATTACAGATATATGAAACTGAAAACGATTACAGTGTAAGTGTCAAAGATGGCCGGGTGCAGATGCACCCGTTGGAGGAAAGGGAAGTCATGGACTACCGCAAATCAGCCCAAGAGGTGCTCGACAACATCGGTGGCGCCGGCAACGTTGTTTCGGCCGCACACTGCGCCACGCGTCTGCGCCTGGTGATTGCCGATAACGCCAAGGTCGACAAGGAGGCCCTCGAGAATGTCGGTGGCGCCAAGGGCGTCTTTGAAGCCCAAGGCCAGCTCCAGATTATTTTTGGCACCGGCACCGTCAACAAGGTCTACGAAGAGTTCATCGCGCTCAGCGGCGTCGAGGCTGCCACCAAGGCCGAGGTCAAGGAGGCCGCGGCGCAGCAGCAGAACATCTTTATGCGCGCCATTAAGGTACTCGGCGACGTCTTTGTCCCCATCATCCCCGCCATCGTGGCTTCGGGCCTGCTGCTGGGCATTATGAGCGCCCTCAACTTTATGGCCTCCAACGGCTTTATCGCGCTCGACACCAATAACTTTATTTATAAGATTGCCGATCTGGTCTCGGGCACGTCCTTTGGCATTCTGCAGATCCTGATCGGTTACTCCGCCGCTAAGGCCTTTGGCGCCAACCCGTATCTGGGCGCCGTCGTCGGTGGTGCATTCATCAACTCCTCGCTGCAGAGCGCCTATACGGTTGCCTCCGAGGGCGTGCAGACCATGGTCACCGTCATCCCCGGCGTGTACAGCTTTGAGTGGGTCGGCTATCAGGGTCATGTGATCCCCATCGTCATCGCCTGCGCCATTCTCGCCTTCCTCGAGAAGCGCCTGCACAAGATCGTTCCTGAGATGTTCGACCTCTTTGTGACTCCTCTCGTCTCCGTGTTCGTGACCGTGCTCGTGACGCTCGTTGCCGTCGGCCCCATCTTTGTCTGGGCCGAGAACGCCATCCTCGGTCTGATCCAGGCCCTGCTGACCCTGCCCTTCGGCATCGGTTCCTTTATCGTCGGCCTGTTCTATGCCCCCACGGTCGTTACGGGTATTCACCAGATGTACACCGCCATCGACCTGGGCCAGCTCGCCCAGTACGGCGTGACTTACTGGCTGCCCATCGCCAGCGCTGCCAACATCGCCCAGGGTGGTGCC
>DBGFLF010000329.1:0-4360 GCA_048528725.1 Collinsella sp. | reverse complement strand
GGCGGCGATGGGTGGTACTACTACCGCGGATTGGCCGGACGCGGGGGCGTGCTCGATTCCGGCGCCATGACGGAGAGTCTCATGGATTCGCTGCGCTTCGTGGGCGACTACAACGATGCCGCGCGCGGTGGCTCATTCAGGCTCGATATCGACGTCCAGGCCGTGCAGGCCAAAAACCAGCAGGCAAACGATACCGTCCTCGACGTGCTCGACGCCGCGGGCTGGCCGGAGGCGAACTAGCCCATGGAGATCAAGAACAGAAACCGAGGCGTGCTCGGCAGGCTGGTTGCCGTCGCGGCGATCGCCCTTTGCTGCGTTATGGTGCTGCCGGCGGCAGCGCATGCCGAGGAACAGACCGAATTCCATATCACAAACAGGAACGACTTCTTGGCGTGTGTCGCGCTGTCGCGTCAGCGCGACACATCGCAGTGGCGCGTCTATCTCGATAACGATATCGTTCTTAACGATGATGATATGAACGCCATTGTTGCGGATACGGTCAAGCACCTCTCCTTTGGCAACAAAGAGCATCCCTTTAAGGGCGTCTTTGACGGTCAAAACCATACCGTGAAGGGCCTGAACTACGAGAATAAGGTCTTGGACCCCGAGCGCGACACGGGCTTCTTTGCCGAGACCGACGGCGCCACCATCAAGAACTTCCTTGTCGAGGACGCCAACATCTGGGCGGACTTCCGCGGCGGCATCATCGTGGGCAAGGCCGTCAACACCAGCTTCGAAAACGTCATGGTCATGGAGAGCACCCTGCACGTGACTTGCGCCAACAACATGCTCAACGTGATTACCAACGCGGGCTTTGAGGGAGGCCTGATCGCCGGCGAGCTCGACGGCTGCAGCCTCTACAACTGCGAGGTCCGTGGCGGCCGCGCCGTCAACAACACGACCTCGGGCGTGCAGGCAATCGGTGGCGAGGGCCTGTATATGGCGGCGTTTGCCGGCTACGTCAAGAACTCGACCATCGAGTACTGCCGCGTGACGCCTACGCGCAACGAGGATGGCTCGATTGCCGAGAAGGGCATGACCGACGTCACCAATAAATACGATGTGGCCGTCGGCGCCCTGGGCGGCAACAACGTGTACGCCTCGGGCTTTGTGGGCTGCATGGCGGGCGACGCCAAGATCATCGACTGCTTCTCGACGGCGCAGTGCTACAGCTATGCCGCATCGTACGTGGGCGTTGTCGCCGTGACGCGCGCGTGGACGGGTGGCCTGGCGGGCCGTATTTTGACTGAAAAGGGCAACGAGCTCGTCCGCAGCCACTTTGCGGGCGACCTGAGCTCGCGTCAATACAACCCCATCGCCGTGATCCCCATCATCCAAAACGATGTGAACCTGGGCGGCATTGCTGCGCGCGCCAACAAGGGAGATGCGACGGTCACCGAGTGCTACTTTAAGCCGAGCGTGAGCCTGTCTGGCAATAGCCAGGGCAATCCTGCCAAAAAGAAGATCCCCTCGTTTGGCGGCGACGGTACCACCAAGGGCGACGGCTTTGGCCCGTGGGACGACGGGCGCTACACCACGCGCGAGCTGTGGGAGGAGCACGACTACGACTTCTGTGCCGGCACCATGCGCTCGACCGCTAACGATGAGGCCCTTGGCGGTTCGCATGCCAACGAGTGGGCGATGGATTACAGGCTGAATATCCCCGTGCATGGCCAGAGCGTTAAGGCGACGATTGATTTTCCCGGCGCGGGTACCGCGACAATCGAGAAGACCAAACTTGGCAAAGACCAGGCGACCACGGATCCGTACGCCTTTGCCGTGAGTGCCGTGCTGGCGGGAACTGCCCAGGGCTTGGCCCAGGGCGATACATCGGTGACGTTCAAGCAGGAGACCTCCGCAAAGCCTGAGGGGCTGAGCGAGGCGAACGACGGCTACCGCTTTATGGGCTGGTTCCGCGAGCCCGATGTGCGTGTGAACCGAATCGGACAAGACAACAGCTGGTTTGATGGCAAGACCGATGATGCTGCTGTGAGGGATGGCAAGCGCGTTCAGGACAACACGAAGCACGAGGCGACCTCTATCTACACTGCCGACAACGGCAAGGATCATGCCGAGAGTGAGGGCTTCAAGGGCAATGATCTCTTTATCGCTTCATACGAGGCGCAGGTGCTGTTCTATAACGTTAAGGGCGAGACGCTTGATTGGAAAGACGGCAAGGCACACGATCCGTCCACGGACTGGTACCGCTATGGCGCCGGTTTGACGCCGGCTGCCCCCGCAGATCGCGGCGGCTTGCCGCCTACCGCGACGTTTATTGGATGGACCACGCAGCCGAACGCCGATAAGAGCATGAATGGCGCCTATGCTGCCATTACCTCAGATCAGCTGGCTGATCTGAAAAACAAGGGAGTATTCTATCCCGCGGGCAGCGAGATTGCCGTGGTCGGCCCCACCGATTTCTATCCCGTGTACAGCGACTACGTGTCGAACATCATGACGGTGTTCGAGGGCAATGAGCAGGACAAAATCGACAATGAGACCCTACGTGACGGCGTTGGCAAAACCAAAGTCGACGTCCAGACTGCCGGGGACGGCACCAGCGTCTACACGGTACAGGTGCGCGACACGGACGGTACGCCCCTGTCCGAGGGCGGCAAGCTGCCCGATGGGTATCGCTTCCTGGGCTGGTACGAAAACAAGCAGGCCGCCGATGGGTCCACGGTTGAGGTCCGCGTAAGCCGTGACCCAGGCTATACACTCCCTGCCGATGTCGATCTAACCGTGCCGCACACCTATACGGCGCGCTTTGAGTACCGCGTGGATTATTACGTCTGCGCGTACGCGAACGATGAATACACGAATTCGGAACTCCTTTGCTCTGTATGGAACGAGTACAAAACACCGTTTAACGAGCAGGTCGGCACAAGCTATGTTCGAGAGAACGTGGTTCACTGGGGTTCCGAGCACGTTAATCATGGCGACAAGGATGCCTATAAGGGCGAATGCGCAGAGGGATACTACGACAGCAATACGCTAATCGTGGCCCCCATGAGCGCATATTCGCATAACGTGAGAAACGATACGGGGGCGGATACCCTAAAGAATGTCCTTGTGGATACAGATTTCCCGGGTTCTGGAACGTTTGACGAGGAAAAGGTTATTAATGCGTTGCAGTACACGTTTAAGCCATCTAGCGATCGTTATAGCTTGAAGTTTTGGACGCTAGAGAGAATCGGCGGTCGATGGACATATCTCAATACTCCTGAAAAGAAGGATACCGTAAAGGCTTCAATCAATTTCACTTCGAAATATCGCATGCGTGCGATGGTGACGACGCGCGTCGATTTTTATAAGAAAGATGGCACGGTCTGCAAGGAAACGACACGTCGCTACGAGAGTAATTTGCTCCAAAAGAAGAGTGGCGAAGAGGATCCTCATTACACGTACAAGTATCCATTCATCTATACGAATGATACGGTTGATAAGAATTCCGGCGGGGACAGCGACACAATTGAAAATCCAGATCTGACCCTCGAGTCCTCTCCGACTGATGCTGACATGGCCGTGCTGGGCTATAAGTTCCTGGGCTGGATTTCGACCGCCGAGGTCAAGAAGGATTCTGCCGTCTGGAAATATATCTATGATGTCGCCAACGACCCCTATGTGACGAGCAATTCGGAGAAGGCGGCGCCATACTTGGCGACGGATGACTCCAAGGTCACCCAGTGCCAGGATGCCTATCCCGTCTACGCAAAGTACGACGTCAACTACACCACCAACCTGCACCGCGCAGGTTTTGATGGCACGGACAAGGTTAATGTGCCTAGGTACGACATCGCTCCCGTTATCAACGCGGGCACCGACCCTGCTACGGCAACGGTGACCCCTGACGTTGCGACGCCGGTTTATAAAGCGGGCGGTAAGCTGTATGAGTTGCAGAAGGTTGAGATTGAGCTTCCGAATGGCGAAGTTAAAAAGCTCGAACCTAACGGCGATAACTCGTATTCCTATCAGGTGGAACCCGGCGG
Organism: Collinsella sp.; assembly: GCA_048528725.1. Taxonomy (GTDB): domain Bacteria; phylum Actinomycetota; class Coriobacteriia; order Coriobacteriales; family Coriobacteriaceae; genus Collinsella. The sequence goes on along the minus strand of DBGFLF010000329.1, from coordinate 371 downwards.
GGCCTATACATTTGTGGCGTACTATTCGCCGTTGGCGGTCGTGTACCATCTCAATGCCAAAGATGTGGATGGCAAAGTTGCTCAGAAAGGCGATATGCTCGGCAACCTTGATGGCGGCATCCCGAAGCCCACTTATGACGTCAGCACTATCGATGCGGATACAGGAGGTGCGTTCAACGTCTTCGTGGGCTGGACGGAAGCCCAGCCGGCACCTGGCAAGGGCTATGTCGCTTGGTCTGAGGGTATCCGTATGGTGAGTGCTTCTACCGTGGTCAAGGCCCCCATGGAGCTGTACCCGGTCTACCGTCCCAGCCTGGTTACCGTTCAATCGAACATCGACTCAAATCTCGCGAATCCTGCTCTTGTCCGCG
>DBGFLF010000328.1:0-3322 GCA_048528725.1 Collinsella sp. | reverse complement strand
GCGGGCGTGTGCGAAGAGCTGCGGGCCCAGGAACACGGGCATGCCCATGCCTTTGCCGTGGCGTCCGATCCCGATGTGATGTACCGAGCCTTTCCACTGCTGGGCGGATCGGCCCTGCTTGCCCAAGACGTGTCGGAGCTCAACGAGCTCAACCGTGAACTGGCACATCGTCGCATGGAGCTGCAGCGCCAAAATGAGCTGCTCACGGCCGACTACGATCTTAAGACGCATCTGGCAGATCAAGAGGCCGAGACCTTGCTAGTCCAAGACGTGGACCAGGCGCTTGCCCGCGCGTTCGAAGAGATGTACGACCTGCTGAGCTCGCTGCCACCATTGACCGACGAGGCGTCTTCACACGAGCGTTACCGCATGCTGCAGCGCGCCAAGATGCTCGTCGCCTATTGCAAGCGCAAAGGGTCGCTCACGTTGGCGCAGCACGGGGAGAGCGGTTTTGATCGCGACAGCATTCAACTCATTGCCAATGAGCTCGCAAGCGACCTGCGCACCATTGATGTCGATTGCGCTTCGATTATCGCCATACGGCGCCCGATGCACGCCAGTACGGTAAGCGCCCTGTACGACTGCGTGTATGACTTTGCGTTTTTTGCCTACACCACCGACCATCCGGCGCTTATGTATCACTTGGGCGACCATGACCGGTGCAATGTCGAGCTGCGCGCCACGCTTTTTTCCAACGATGATGAAGATCTTTCGCAGACGCCCGCTGCGCAAAAGCTCGAAAGCGCTCTGCAAGGGCGCAACGTGGCATACCGCCTTGAGGGCGAGCCCGGCCAGCTGCGCATGATCGTCTTGATGCCGAGGGCGGGTGAGTGACGATGCAGATTTCGTTCATCCTTCCCCAAATCGTTGCGCTCGATGTTGTCTTTGCCCTGGCTGCGTGTCTGCAGATGATCCACGTCCCGCTCATCGCATCGCGCCGCTCGTCCTATAACCGTAAGGTGATTTGCGCCTACGAGACGAGCCTTGTGCTTCACCTGATGATTTCGGCGCTCATCTTATTCGCGTCGTCTGGCTCGTATCTGGTGGCGCCGCTTGACGTTTGCGCCAGGGCAATGGGCGGAGTGCTGTGGCTCAATGCCGCGATCTTTGCCTATGGCGTGGTCCTTATGGTGCACTATCGTCGCCCTGTCATGCTGGCCGAGCTGCTGCTTGTTGGCGCCGTGACACCGCCGGTGGTTTTTGCCATGGACTCGGTGTGGGCCGTTGTCCTTATCGCAGAGGGAGCGTTCTTCCTGTTCTGTTCCGTCGCGGCGCTCTTGATGGACGTCCGTAACCGCCAGGAGGATATCACCGCGTTCTCGACGATCGAAACCATCAACGTGATTCCCGTGGGCATCCTGTATCTGGACTCGAGGGGCCGTCCACTGCTCATGAACCGCTGCATGCGCAAAAACCTGGTGGAGCTTCATATGCCCACCGACCTAGGCGATATGAGCGGTACATGGAACGACCTGCGCAAGCTCAGCATGCAAATGCCCGAAAGCAGCCAGAGCCGCGTGCGCATCAATTTGGACCGCTTTGGTGAGGCGCGCGTTGTGGTCGAGGTTTCTCCCGCCGAGATTCGCTTGTTTGTGCACGATGACGTTATGGTTTCTGGCCGCCTCTTCGAGCGCATTATCGGTTTGGATGTAACAGAGTACGCGCATGCTCACGATCGTTTGGCGCAAGCCAACCACCTGCTTGAGCTCGCGGGTCAAGAGCTCCAGGCCCAGATCGAGGAAGTCAAAAAAGTTGCCGACAATGCGGCCTATCTGCGTATGCGCGCTCGCGTGCACGACGTGATCGGGCAGCGCCTGTCCATCCTCCATCGCTATCTGGAGGAGGGGCGCCTGGATGACGAGTCACTCGAGCAGATCGACCCGCTGCTGCGCTCAATCGCTGCCGATCTGCGCAGCGGGGGCGACACCGAACCGGCAGAGCAACTGGGCGATATCGTCCATGCCTTTGGCCTGGTGAGCGTGCAGATCGATGTGGAGGGCGAGCTGCCAAGCGACGTGCGTGTCGCGGCAGCCTTTTTGCAGATTATCCGCGAAGCCTCGACCAATGCCACCAAGCATGCGCAGGCGCATCGGGTCCATGTGCGCTTGTGGCAGGAGGGGACGGATGCTGACGCCGTCGCGCACATGACGATTTCTAACGACGGGTCCCCGGCCCCCGTATCGTATCGCGAGGGAACGGGTATCCCAGGTATGAGGCATGTCGCGCAAGATCTGGGTGGCAGCCTAGAGGTCCACGCCACCCCGCCCTTTACGCTTACGGTATCCGTTCCGCTTAACGCCAACGACACGTCCCAAAGGAGAAACTCATGATCCGCGTGTTAATTGTCGAAGATCAGGCCATCCTGCGCGAGAGCCTGGCGCGCTCCGTTGGCGACCAGCCCGATATGACCGTCGTTGCCGCGATCGCCGATGCCTCCGAGGCCTTGGGTGTCGCGCTCAAGGAGCGCCCGGACATGATACTGATGGACGTGTGCACCGAACACGATTCCAACGGCATCGTGGCGGCGGCACGCATCAAGGAGCAGCTGCCCGAGTGTCGCATCATTATCATGACAGGCATGCCCGAGATCACCTTTGTCGATCAGGCCCGCGAGGCGAGCGTCGATAGCTTTGTGTACAAGAACGTCGGTATCGACGAGCTGTTCGCCGTGATGCGCTCCACGTTGGCTGGCTACTGCACGTTTCCCAAGCCGCCCGAGAGCATTTTTTCGGGCACAGCAGCCCTCGACGATGTCGAGCTATCGATTTTGCGCCTTGCCTGCGAGGGCAAAAGTCGTCGCGAGATCGCGGCCGAGCTGTTTATGAGTGAGGGCACCATCAAGCGCCGCATCTCCGAGATCCTGAGCAAGACCGGCTACGACAACATCATGCGTCTGGCAGTGCATGCGGTGACCGAGGGGAGCATCGTTCCCAATATGGAGCGCCCGTAGTCGGCACACTCGCCCGTACATCGACGCTAAAAAACTAGGCCGCCCGCCGTTTCGCATCTGCAACGGCGGGCGGCCTGCTTGTGCGGGCAGTGCTGTCGGCACAAAGCGACGGGGCCGCAGAATTAACTCCTGCGGCCCCGTCTGGTGTGCGCGGATGTGTCCGCCAATCCGCGGCTGATGTTACGTGCCGTTACGCGATGGTTGCGGTGTAAGAGGCGACGTCCTCGTAGGAATCGGTCAGATAGGCGTCGATGCCGATGGTCGTGTTGACCAGGTCGTCAAGGCTGTCAAGCTCGCCGTTCGAGAACGTGAATTCCTCAGTGGCGTTGGTGCCGGGCATCAGGTGAGCCGAGAACCAGGGGTCCTTCATGG
>DBGFLF010000327.1:0-8267 GCA_048528725.1 Collinsella sp. | reverse complement strand
GTGGTTCCTGTTCCTGGCAGGCGCCGGCCTGTTCAACATGCTCGGCAACCTGTCCATCTTGCGTGCGCTCAACCCCATCCGCGGCATCATGTTCCTGTTCTCGCCCATCAACCACTCGGGCATTATGGTGCTCGGCTTTGTCTTTCTGTCGACGACCGGCGCCGAGGCCCTCTACTCGGACATGGGCCACGTTGGCAAGGCAAACATCTATGCATCCTGGCCGTTTGTTAAGGCGGCCCTTATCCTCAACTACCTGGGTCAGGGCGCTTGGCTGCTCGCCAATAACTCCAACCCCCAGATGCTCGCGATGGATATCGTCAACCCGTTCTACATGATGCTTCCCGAGCCCCTGCGCCCCTTTGCCATCGTGCTTTCGGCCGTAGCGGCCATCATCGCCTCGCAGGCGCTCATCACCGGCTCGTTCTCGCTGGTATCCGAGGCAACCCGTCTCAATCTCATGCCGCACCTGCGCATCCACTACCCCAGCGACACCAAGGGCCAGCTCTATATTCCGCTCGTCAACAACATCATGTGGGTCGGCTGCATCTTCATCGTGCTGCTGTTCCAGAACTCCGAGCGCATGGAGAGCGCCTACGGCCTCGCCATCACCGTGACCATGCTCATGACCACGACGCTTTTGACGAGCTATATCGCCGGCATCCTCAAGCACAAACTGGGTGCCTGCGTCTTCGCACTGCTCTTTGGCGCCATTGAGCTGTGCTTCTTTGCCTCGTGCCTCACCATGTTCTTTGACGGCGGCTATGTCATGATCTTCTTGGCCGCGCTGCTGTTTGGCCTTATGTACGTGTGGCGCCGCGGCACCGCCATCGAGCGCACGCAGACCATCCTGCTGCCCGTCTCCAAGTACATTGACCAGCTCGACCGCCTGCGCAACGACGAGACCTATCCCGTGCTTGCCGACAACCTGGTGTTCCTCACCAACAGCCCCGACCCGCTCACGCTCGACCGCGATGTGCTCTATTCCATCTTGGATAAGCATCCCAAGCGCGCCAAGGCATACTGGTTCATCAACGTGTACGTTACCGATGAGCCCTATACGCACGAGTATTCCGTCGAGACCTTTGGCACGGACTTCCTGTTCCGCGTGCGCCTGGACCTGGGCTTTAAGGTCAACCAGCGCATCAATGCCTACCTGCGCCAGATCGTTGGCGACCTGATGGCATCGGGTGAGCTGCCGCCGCAGCATCACACCTACTCCATCTACGAGACACGCGGCAACGTGGGCGACTTCCGTTTTTGCATGCTGCGCAAGATGCTCGCCCCCGAAACGGACATCAACCGCAACGACCACCGCGTGATGGCCATCAAGTACGCCGTCCGCCGCGCCTGCGGAAGCCCGGCACGCTGGTACGGTCTAGAGAACTCGGCCATCATCATCGAGTACGTGCCCCTCTTTGCCCGCATGCGCCCGGCAGTCAAACTCGTGCGCACCCAGGTGCCGCTCGAAGTTCAGATCGAGGAAGCCGAGGAAATGGAAGTCGACATCTTCTCGGACGACTTGGTCAACGGCAACGAGGCCGGTAGAAACATGAACGTCGATCCCACCGAGCTGCTCGAGAGCGTCGCCGATACGCCCGAACAGCAACAGCTCGACGGCCTCGAGAGCGAACAACTCAACGACGTCAACTTCTAGTGACGTCACAAATCAACGACAGCGGCCCTGCACCTCACGAGAGACGCAGGGCCGCTTTGCATTGCAGTAAAGCTAGCGGCTACGAACGGCGCGGCTCGGGAACCACGAGCCTATCGGAGCTCGCGCCCTCGGCATCCATCAGGCTCACGTAGCGAATCGACGGATCCCCATACATCGCGTAGTAATAATTGCCCGTGCGCGCGCTAAAGCATCCGGTGTAGATAGTCTTCTCGAACTTGCCATCGCCCATCCTGGACGCTCCCTCGATCATCACCACGCCCTCGAGCGAGCGGAACATGCGAACGACGTTTTCGGTCTCGCTCTCCTTTTGTGGGTAATTGGCATTGAGGTACGCCGCCTTTACAAAACGGCTCGGCGAATAGCAATCGCCCGGAATGCCGCGCATGCCGGCACCGGCTCCATAGGGCTTAAGCTCGGCGCCACGCCATGTCGCCGTCTGCGGAAAATCGCTTGTGGCGGTGATATAGGTGCGGAGGTTTTCCATGTGCCACGGGAAGGTGGGCTGATTGGCGAGGGTGTCGACCGGATCGCCGTATACATGCAGGCCGTCAGCCATCATCTCGACCACGATGCTACGCTGGCTGTCGCCGATAATCCAATGGAGCAGCGACACGCCCAGCCCCTCTCCGGCAGATTTGGCGACAATCACCGTATCGCGCAGCGCAGCCTCGACCTCATCGACCGTCGAGAACGTCGCTGCCACCCACAGGGGAAACTCATAGGCCGCGATATTGGTCTTGCCGTCGACAGGGTCCTCGGCATACTCGGCATAACCCGGGAAATTGAGACCCGCCACGGCAAGGCCTGCATCGTTGCCGCAATCGAAGAACATAGGGTAGTTCTTGTAATCGATGCACATACCGATCACCGCGTGTGCCGCTGTCGCGTCGTCGATAAACGAATACGGAATGTGAAACCCGCGCGGCATCACGCGAACCTGTTGGCCGTAGTCAAAGCTCCAGTCGAGATTGCGGCCCAGATACATGTGGCCAGAATTATCGGTAAATCGAATACTCGTACACATAGCGCCTCCTAGCTTCACGTTCTCGCTAAGTTCATTGTCACCAAACAAAAAGGCGCTAAACACAAAAGCCCGGACATGACAACAATGTCATACCCGGGCTATTCAAGCAGGATAAACTCAACCAAGTTGACCCCGCAGGTCGTCTAAGGGGTCAAAGTGCCGCAGATTGCCACGAAAGAGGAGCGAAGCGTACTTAAGGTACGCGAGCGACGATTGAGCGGCAAGGTGCGGTGCTTTGGTCCCCTTAGACCAACTTTCCTAGACAGTGGTCAATCATGTGTTGAATCATTTGTGCCTCGAAGCCCACAAAGTCCTGCTTGCGCTCGCGCATCTTGCCGTCGACGATCTGGTCAAAGGCAACCTTGCACTTGATATAGCGCGTGGACTTGGTGACCTCCTCGTGCGTCAGGCAGCTCTCCTCCATCTTGCTGGCGCCCAGACCAAACACCAGACGGGGGTTGTAGAGCACATGGGGCTCGCCGGCATCGTCCAGGTAGACGCAGACCTTCTTGGTGACGCCAATCTGGTTGGCGGCAAGGCAGCCGGCATCGTCGAGCGACTTGATGGTATCGATCAGGTCCTGTGCCACCGACTCGTCCTCGACGGTCGCGACCTCGCAACGCTGGGACAGAATAGCCTCGTCGTGGCAGAGCTCTTTAATCATACGTTCCTCCATAGGGGTCGTTGTAACTGCTTAAGTATACGGTACCCACACATTTTCATACGGAAAATACCGCCCGTCCGCTACAAAGCGCCGAACATCAACATGTGAGGAACAGCAAGGTTGTAAAGGCGATATAGTGAGTGAGTTCGTGTCAATCGGCCTAAACTCGGGGCCGAACAAGGAAAGGGTATACATGGACGAACTATTTCACGTCAGCGAGCGCAAGTCCACAGTCGGGACTGAACTTCGCGCTGGACTGACAACGTTCCTGGCGATGGCCTACATCATTGCCGTCAACCCCGCGGTGCTCTCGGGCGCCGGCATCGATGCGGGAGCGCTCGCCTGCGCCACTTGCCTGGGCGCCGGCATCATGACCATCTGCATGGGCGTCTTCGCCAACCGCCCGCTCGCCTGCGCGTCGGGCCTGGGCATCAACGCCATGATCGCGGGCATCGCCACCACCATGTGCGGCGGTGACTGGCACGTAGCCATGAGCGTTGTCTTCCTCGAGGGTATCGTCATCTTGCTGCTCGTCCTTTGCGGCCTGCGCGAGGCCATCATGGATGCCATCCCTGTGGTCCTGCGCCACGCCATCTCGGTTGGCTTGGGTCTGTTCATCGCCATGATCGGCCTGTGCGACGCCGGCATCATCACCGCTGGCGCCGGTACGCTCGTCGGCCTGGGCGACATCGCCTCCCCCACCTTTATCGTCGGCATCATCTCCATCGTCGTGACGGTTGCCCTGGCTTCCCGCAACGTGCCGGGCTCGCTGCTCATCGGCATCATCGTCGCCGTTATCGCCGGTATCCCGCTGGGCGTCACCCATGCGCCCGAGGGCCTTATCGCCCCGCTCAACTTCTCGACCTTTGGCGCCCCGTTTGCCAGCACCGCCGATGGCAACATGGCCATCGTGAAGGTTCTGACCGACCCGATGCTGCTCGTCGTCGCCTTCTCGCTGCTCATGAGTGACTTCTTCGACACCATGGGCACCGCGATGGCCGTCGCCAAGCAGGGCGAGTTCCTGACCGAGGACGGCAATGTCGAGGACATCCGTCCCATCCTGGTCGTCGACTCCGTGGCTGCTGCTGCCGGTGGCTTTATGGGCGTCTCCTCCATTACCACCTTCGTCGAGTCTACCTCTGGCGCTGCCGACGGCGGCCGCACGGGCCTCACCTCCGTCACCACCGGCGTGCTGTTCATTCTCGCCGCGTTCTTCTCCCCCATCGTCACCATCGTTTCCAGTGCCGCCACCTGCGGTGCTCTGGTCTACGTCGGCTACCTCATGATGAGCGAGGCCTCCGAGATCGACTGGTCCGATGTGTCGCAGGGTTTCCCGGCGTTCATGATTGTCGCCGGCGTGCCCTTTACCTACTCCATCTCTGCCGGCATTGGCCTAGGCTTTATCGCCTACGTGATTGTCGCGCTCTTTAAGGGCGAGGCCTCCAAGATCAAGCCGCTCATGTGGATCGCAGCCCTCGCCTTCCTCGTCTACTTCTTTGTAGCGTAGCGGCAAAGCTGCCAAAGCAGAACACCAAAGCGCGGAGTCGCATCGAGCGGCTCCGCGCTTTTCTTTTAAAGCCAGGCAACGCACGGACGCGCGATGTATTGCTTCCCAAGTTTTGGACATTTTGCCCTCCAAACGGCACTACCGCCGGCTACATCCTGCAGATATGCTGGGCGTAATCGCATAGGCCCTATGAGGATGGGAGTAACCATGGCCGCCTTGTTCACGACCCCCAAGCGCAATGACAAAACCTCTGGAGCCCATTTTGTCGAGCCCGACGTGCGCCGTCGCACGCTGCTCGCACACGGCAGCTGGCGCCGCGTGACACGCCGCATCGTTGTAGGCGCCGTATGCGCGCTTACGGTGAGCTCGTTGCTCATGCCGAGCATCTCGCTTGCCGCCGAATGGATCGACGTTGGCGGCACCCAGTACAACGCCGGCACTGCAGCGGGCGACGAGGCCGGCACCTGGGCCTGGGACGGCGCCGACGACATGAAGCTCAACGGCTATAACGGCGGCGCGATCGAGGCAGCGGGCAAGCTCAACGTGAGCTACGAGGGCAACAACACCGTCACTAACGACGACGGCCGCGGCATCAAGGTTAAGGATGGCGCGAACGAGAACGCCGAGCTTAATATTCAGGGCGACGCGTCCAGCACGCTCAACGTGACATCTTCTCGTGACGCCATCACTTCCGTCGGCAACATCAACATCGACGGCGCTGGCACTGTCAACGCCACGAGCACCGAGCACGATGCCATCGATGCCGGGGGCGATGTCACCATCAAGGGCTCGGGAAACGTTAACGCCACGGGCGATTCGGATGGCATCAGGGCCGACGGCAACATCACGATCGACAGCAGCGGAACCGTCACCGCCAAGGCCACCGAGGATCAGGGTATCGATGCTAACGAGAACCTCATCATAAAGGGCGGCGGCAAGGTAGAGGCAAGCTCTATCAAAGACAATGCGATTTGGGCCGACGGCAACATCGAGATCTCGGGTGGCAGCCAGGTCAAGGCAAGCTCCGAGGAAGACGCCGCCATCGACGGTAAAAACAGCCTCACGGTCACGAACGCTTCCCTCAACGCAAGTGGCGTTGGGTATGGCATCTATGTCTACAAGGGCATCACGCTCGATGGCGCGACCGTGACGGTCCGCGCAAGCTCAGATGGCGGGGAAGCCAGCGCACTCTTCACCGATGAGGACAACATCGTCATCAAGAACGGCTCGACTGTGGATGCGCTCGCAGAAGGCAGGTTCTCGGTTGCAATCTCCACCAGTAATTTCTACTCCGACGAAGCGGGTGGCCATATCTACATCAGCGACTCCGTTGTCAAGGCCATAGCCCGCTATGCCGAGACCGGCGGCGACGGCCCCGACCACTACAGTGGAGACCAAAACGACGAAATCATCCCTGAGTCCGAGGGCCTGAACATCGGCATCTTCGCGCAGACCGAGAAGGGCATCACGCCCGCGACCATCTCGATCGTCCGCAGCAAGGTCACGGCCGAGGGAGACACGGCGGCTATCTTCGCCCTTGCCATGAGCGCGGACGGCAAGGCGATCGGCACCATCGAAATCAAGGACGCCATCATCCAGACGCCTGCAGGCGGCAAAGTCATTGACTATCGCAACAAGGAAGAGCTCAGCGACGGCATCGTCTACGAGGCGGGGCAGACCATTGGCACGGGCGATGCCACGATTGACTCCCCCTATGACGCCGCTGTCGCCAAGAGCACGGTCATCGTGCCTCCCGAGGAGACCAAGCCCGAGGAAAAGCACGGCAAGACCAAGCCCGAGGGTTCCAAGTCCGAGGGCACGAAGACAACCAAGACCGTTGCAGTTGCAGCCAAGGGAGCCAAGACCGTCGGCAAGCTCGCGGCAACCGGCGACACCTCGAACGCAGCCATCGTGGCAGCCGCCCTTGCGGGAACAGCCGCCATCGCCGCAGGCGCCCTGGCGAGTCGCAAACGTTCGTAAACACTTTTTCGCACAGGACGGGTGGATCGCAGCCCTTGCCTTCCCCGTCTACTTCTTCGTAGCGTAAGGGCAAGGCTGCAAAAGCTGAACAATAAAGCGCGGAGTCGCCATGCGGCCCCGCGCTTTTCTTTTAGCGTCGGTCCCTGCGCCGGCGTGCGGCCTATTTCTCCCCCATTTTGGCCATTTTGCCCTCCAAACGGCACTACCGCCGGCAACATCCAGCAGATACGCTGAACCTAGCCGTATAGGCCCTATGAGAACGGGAGCAACCATGGCAGCCTTGTTCACGACCCCCAAACGCAATGACACTACCGCCGGAACCCATGTTGCCGAACCCGACGTTCGCCGTCGCATAGGACTCGCGCACGGCAGCTGGCGCCGCGTGACGCGCCGCATCGTCGTAGGCGCCGTGTGCGCGCTCACGGTGAGCTCGCTGCTCATGCCGAGCGTCTCGCTCGCGGCGGAATGGGTCAAGGTCGGCGAAACCAAATACAACGCCGGCACTGCGGCGAGCGACGAGACCGGCACCTGGTCGTGGGACGGCGCCGACGACTTGAAGCTCAACAACTATAACGGCGGCGAGATCCAGGCCGCAGGCAAGCTCAACGTGAATTACTCGGGAAACAACATCGTCACTGCCGACTGGATCGAAGGCATCAAGGCTTCTCATGGCAAGAATGAGAACGCCGAGCTCAATATCCAAGGCGACGCGGGCAGCACGCTCAGCGTGACATCTACTGAGGACGCTATCCTCTCCACGGGTAATATCAACATCGACGGAGTCGGATCCGTCAACGCCACGAGCGCTGGGTTTGATGCCATCGACGCCGAGGGCGATCTCGCTATCAAAGGTTCGGGCAACGTCAACGCCACGGGCGTATCGGATGGCATCAGGGCAAACGGCAATATCACGATTGACGACAGCGGGGCCGTCACCGCCAGGGCTACCAAGGACAAGGGTATCGGAACCGACAAGAACCTCACCATCAAGGGTGGCGGCACAGTCGAGGCAAGCTCAGCCGATGGTGAGGCCATTTGGAGCGGCGGCAACATCAATATCTCGGACGGCAGCCAGGTCAAGGCGAGCTCCGAGAAAGACGCCGCCGTCGAGGCCAAGGGCAGCCTCGCAGCCACAAACGCCTCCCTCAACGCAAACGGTGTTGAATATGGCGTCTATGCCCACAAGGGCATCACACTCGATCATGCAAACGTGACAGTCCGCGCAAGTAAAGGCAGATACGGTGACGCCATTGCCCTCTTCACCTACCAAGACGATATCGTCGTCAAGAACGGCTCCACCGTGGACGTGTTTGCGGAAGGCGAGGTTTCGGCTGCATTCTCCACCAGAAACGATCGACCCAACGAGGAGGGTGGCCACATCTACATCAGCGACTCCGTTGTCAAGGCCATAGCCCGC
>DBGFLF010000326.1:0-1922 GCA_048528725.1 Collinsella sp. | reverse complement strand
ACCAGATGGCACATGTCATGCTCTCGGTGGGCCACGCTTTACCGGCCACGCTGCGCGAGACGGCAAAGGGTGGCATCGCGCAGGCTCCGGCCGCACTTTCGGCCTGTGCAAAATGCGGTGTGTGCGGATAGCGGCAAAGAATGACTCAAAGGTGGGACAAATGTCCCACCTCTTTTGAATGCCACCGTTTCCGTACCACAAACAGCAGGGCAATCGCTATAATGCAAGCCCAGTGAAAACACGATGAGCCATAAGGCGAAATTCGAAGGATATGCATACGATGTCGCAAAACGACCGAACTCAACTGATTCCCGATCCGCAGCAGCCGAGCAGGCACACCGGCGGCGTTCAGTCGCCGCGTCCCATCGCGCCGAGTCACGGTCAGCAGCGTGGTGCAGCAAGCGCCTCGCCGCGCCCAAACCAGCAGCGTCAAGGAAACGGCAACGCTCCCAAGCAGGCCCCCTCGCATGCTCGAGGAGACCGCGGCCCCGTAGGTAAGCCCGCCGACAACAAAAAGTCCGGTAAGAAGACGACGCTATTTGTCGTCCTGGGTCTTATCGCCATCGTCTACATCGTTGGTGTTGTAGCATTCTCTCAGGTCGCCTACCCCAACACAACCATCGCCGGCGTGGATGTCTCGTTCTCCAACGCCTCGTCTGCCGCCACCAAGGTCAACTCGGCATGGAAGCACTACAAGCTCGCCGTAACAGGAGATGACTTTAGCTGGACCTATCAGCCCGAGTCCGATGAACCCATCGTCGACGGTGAAGTTGCTGCAAAAGAGATCATCAGCCACAACGAGGCCTTTGTATGGCCAGTCCGCCTTGTGGAATCCTTAAGCGGCAAGACCAAAACAACCGCTACCTCCAACGAAGTCGATCTTGATCAAGACGTCAACCTGTCCATGCTTTCCGACACCTTTGACCAAAAGAAGTTTGAGAAGGATCTGGGCGCCGCCATCGACGAGTTTAACGAGGGGCGTTCGGGCACGTTCGAGGCCAATAGCTCCTATGACGAGCAAGCGGGCAAGTTTACCGTCGAGAAGGCGCGCTCCAACGAAAAACTCAACCGCGAGCATGTCATTAAGTATGCCGAGCTCGAGCTTGCCTCGCTGGCCGAGACCGTAGATCTTTCCAAGCTCGGCAACGATGCCTATGAGCCGCTCAATGGAACGCTGACCGATGATCAGATTCAGGCCGCATGCGATGCCGCCAACAACTTCCTGGGCGTCAACGTGACCCTCAAGCTCAACGGCGAGGATGCCGGCAAGGTTGATGGCAGCTCCGTGTTGCAGTGGATCAGCTTTGCCGATCCCGCCAACCCCACGCTCGATACTTCGCAGATCAGTAGCTGGGCAGCCGAGCTCGCCAACGGCTTTAATACCGTGGGCTCCACTCGCTGGTGGACGCGCGCTGATGGCAAGCAGTGCGCCGTCGAAGGCGGCGACTTTGGTTGGTCCATCGACAGCAGCTCGCTCGCCAAGCAGGTCGAGGACGCCATTAACAACAAGCAGACCGGCGAGATCGAGATCAAGTACTCCCAGAAGGCCGACACCTTTACCGCAAAGGGAGAGCCCGACTGGAAGGCGTATATCGACGTCGACCTGTCCGAGCAGCACGCGCGCTACTATGACGAGAGCGGCAATATCGTTTGGGAGGCCAACTTTATTTCCGGCAAACCGGGCGAAGACGCCACCCCCGAGGGCGTATGGCAGATCAACAGCAACGACGGCGGCAGCACCCTGATCGGAGCCAAGGACCCCGAGACGGGAAAGCCCAAATACGAGAGTCCGGTGAGCTACTGGATGCCGTTCGAGGGCAATATGATCGGCTTCCACGATGCCACCTGGCAAAACGACAAGAGCTTCGATAATGCCGAGTCCTATAAGTGGTGCGGTAGCCACGGCTGCATCAATCTGCGCC
>DBGFLF010000325.1:0-4879 GCA_048528725.1 Collinsella sp. | reverse complement strand
CCGACGCTCAGTCCACGGTCCTGGCTCATGACATCGCCCATCAGATCGAGGAAGAGATGGAGTATCCCGGTCAGGTGCGCGTCGTCGTGATTCGCGAGAGTCGCGCTGTCGATATCGCTAAATAACATGAACGACGCGAACGAGCTCATCTCATTTATCGCGTCGATGTCGGGGGAGGGCAACCTTCGCGTCGAGGAGAACCTTGGCGAGGGGTATGTCCGCCTCCGCGTTTCGGAGGCTGAACGGCGCCAGGCAAAGCACGACATTCAGCATGTCGAGGATATTGTCATTGAAATGCTGCGCAACGCTCGTGATGCCGGCGCCGACAAGGTCTATCTCGCTACGACCAAGGAAGATGGCGTCCGTACGCTCGTCTTTCTGGATAACGGCTCGGGTGTGCCGCAGGATATGCAGGAGCGCATCTTCGATGCCCGCGTTACTTCCAAGCTCGAGAGCATGAAGATGGATCGTTGGGGCGTTCACGGTCGAGGCATGGCATTGTTCTCGATTAAGCAGAACACCGACGAGGCACGTGTTGTCGCGTCGGATGTTGACCTTGGCTCGGTTTTTAAGGTGAGCGTCGCTACCGACCGCCTTGGCGAGCGCGCCGATCAGTCCAGCTGGCCTCAGGCCGTGAAGGACGAGGACGGTCACTATGTCTGCGCCCGCGGCCCTCACAACATCATTCGCGCCGCCTGTGAGTTTGCCCTCGAGGAGCTGCGCGCCTGTGATGTCTATCTGGGGTCTCCGTCCGAGATCGCCGCGACGCTGCATGCACAGGCCTCCAGCCGTCTCGATGCTTCCCGTCTTTTGTTTATCGATGACGAAACCGAGCTTCCTGTGGTCGATCGCCTGGGTCTTGCTTCGGATGCGGAAGACTTTATCCGTATCTGTTCGGGTTTGGGCCTTGAGATGTCCGAGCGTACGGCGCATCGTATCTTGGCGGGCCAGATTAAGCCCGTTCGCGGTGTGACCGCACGCCTGCTACGCGAGCGCGATTCGTCCTCACATGCGTCTGCTCCGGTTGATCTCGCCAAAGATCGTCGCGGGTTGCGTATCGCCAAGGACGACATGGCGCAGTTCTCGCGAGCCGTCGAGCGCGACTTTAACGATCTTGCATCGCGGTACTATCTCAACCTTTGCGGCGACCCCAAGATTCGTGTTTCGCGTGATCGTATTACCGTGACGTTCGATCTTGCCAAAGAGGAATAGCATCTTTACCGAGTCCGTTCGGTACGATACAGTTATTGCAGTTAAAACGTACTTTTAAACGCAGGAGTTTCTTCATGGATTGCCTGAAGGTATCAAGCAAATCATCGCCCGCGTCCGTTGCCGGCGCCATTGCCGGCATGGTCAAAGATGGTGTTCCCGTCAATATTCAGTGTGTTGGCGCGGGTGCCGTCAACCAGGCAATTAAGGCCGTGGCTATCGCGCGCGGCTTTTTGATTCCGACCGGGTTTGATATTTCCTGCGCGCCGGTGTTCTCCGACATCCTCATCAACGGGGAGTCGCGCACGGCCATCCGTCTTTCTATTTACGTTCATCAGATTAATCGAGCTGCCATGGATAACGTTGTGATGGACGACGTTAAGCCTGTGGCATAGAGTTTTTACTCTTTGCCCGCCCTCTTTGATTCCGCTTATTCCACCTCGTTAGGACTTATACACATGGACCAGGGTTCCGTACGCGATATTCTTGCCGGTAAAACCTACTTTATCCGCACCTTTGGCTGCCAGATGAATCAGCACGACTCCGAGCGCGTGAGTGGTCTGCTCGACTCATATGGCTGCCTCATGGCGCTCGATCCGGAGCATGCTGACATTGTCGTGTTCATGACGTGCTGCGTTCGTGAGGCCGCTGACACCCGTCTGTACGGTCAGTGCAACTCTTGTAAGAGCCTCCCGCCTTCGCCCTCGGGTAAGCGCGTGGTCGCCGTGGGCGGCTGCATCGCGCAGCGTGACGGCGAGGGTCTGCTCACCAATGTCGATAACGTCAATGTTATCTTTGGCACGCATTCCATCGCGCATGTGGCCGAGCTCATTGCTGAGGCATTCTTGGACGGCAAGCGCCATATTCGCACCAATGAGCACGAGGACACGGATGCGATGAGCATGCCGTGGCATCGTGAGACGCAGTATCACGCCTGGGTCCCCATTATGACGGGCTGTAATAACTTCTGCACCTATTGCATCGTGCCGTATGTGCGCGGTCGCGAAAAAAGCCGTCCTTTCGAGGAGATTGTCGACGAAGTGACCGGTCTCGTACGCCAGGGCGTGCGTGAGGTCACGCTTTTGGGTCAAAACGTCAACTCCTATGGTCGCGATCTGTTTGGCAAGCCGCGTTTTGCCGACCTGTTGCGTGCCGTGGGCGATACGGGTGTAGAGCGCATCTTCTTTACTTCCTCGCATCCCAAGGACCTGCTGCCCGAGACTATCGACGCAATGGCCGAGACGCCTGCCGTTATGCCGCAGCTACACCTGGCAGTTCAGTCGGGCTCGACGCGCATCCTTAAAGAGATGAACCGTCGCTATACGCGCGAGGATTACCTGGGGCTCGTCGATCGCATCCGCAATCGCATGCCCAATATCGCGCTTTCGACCGATATCATCGTGGGCTTCCCCGGCGAGACCGAGGAAGACTTTGAGCAGACGCTCTCGCTTGCCGAGACGGTCCGTTATGCTCAGGCCTATACGTTTATCTATTCCAAGCGTGCTGGTACTCCGGCAGCCGAGATTAATGATCCCACGCCGCATGAGGTGATTCTTGAGCGCTTCAACCGTTTGGTGAAGGTTATCGAGACCACAGCGCATGAGTATAACCAAGGTGAGCTCCACACCGTTGTGCCGGCACTTATTGAGGGTACGAGCAAAAAGAATGACGCGGTGCTGCTGGGCAAGAGTCCTAAGAATCAGACCGTTCATGCACCGATTCCCGCGGGCTATAGCATCGATCAGTTGATTGGCAAGATTGTCGATGTTGACGTTGACGTTGCCAAGACCTGGTATCTGTCCGGATCCGTTGTGGGCGAGCCGCGCTAATGATTTCTCCCGGGGCAGGCCTTTCCGCCGTTGCGATTGTCGGTCCGACCGCGGTTGGCAAAAGTGATGTCGCAGATCGTTTGGCGACTCGTCTTTCGTCCGAAGTGCTGTCGTGTGACGCGATGCAAATCTATCGAGGTATGGATATCGGCACTGCCAAAATGGCACCCGAGGAATGCACGGCGCCGCTACGCCTGGTCGATATTGTTGAACCGGGCGTTGCATATTCTGCAGCGCTTTATCAGGCAGACGCTCGTGTACATGTTGAGCGCTTGCTGGGCGAGGGCCGCCTACCGGTGTTTTGCGGGGGCACGGGCTTATATCTCAAGGCCGCCCTGGATGAGATGGATTTTCCCTCAGGCGAGCTTGAGGACGATCGCCGCGCGGGGTATCAGGAGCTTGCCGAGCGCATAGGCGAGGAAGCGCTGCACGCGCTGCTTGCCGAGCGTGACCCCGAGTCCGCTGCGGTCATCCACCCCCATAATGTTCGTCGCGTGATTCGCGCGCTCGAAATGCACGATGATGGTGTGTCCTACGCGCAGCAAAAGTCGCAGTTTAGTGTTCCGCGCGAGCATTATCACGCTCTGTGGTTTGGGTTGATGCGTAATCGTGAGGCGCTTTACGAGCGTATTAACCTACGCGTCGATCTGATGTTTGAGCAGGGTCTTGTTGATGAGGTTCGCGGTCTTATGGATCAGGGGCTGGGAGATGCCCTGACTTCGATGCAGGCGATCGGCTATAAAGAGATTATCGATGCCTTTGACGGCATGATTTCTATGGATGAGGCCCGTGAACTCATCAAGATGCGTTCGCGTCGCTATGCCAAGCGTCAGCTTTCGTGGTTTAAACGCGATGACCGCATTGTGTGGTTCGATATGGACGAGTTTGCGATCGATGAGGTCGTTGAGGATATCCTTCACCGTATCGAGGCGGCCTAATGACTCGGTTTCCCCTCGTTCCCACGGCGCCTGAGCCCGAACGTGCCGTCCTTGTCGGAGTTGAGTGGCGCGATAACGCCTGGCCGCTCGATCGCTCGCTTGACGAGCTTGAGCGACTGGCCCATACGGCTGGCGCCCAGTGCGTGTCGCGTTTGTCACAGCGTCTGGTTAAACCGTATCCAAAATCGTTTATTGGTTCCGGTAAGGTTGAGGAGCTTTGCGGACTTGTGCATCGAATGGATGCCGATGTTGTTATCTTCGACGACGATTTAACGCCCTCGCAGCAGTCGTATCTGGAGAAAGCCGTGGGCGAACCGGTTAAGATTATCGACCGTACGGCGTTGATTCTCGATATCTTTGGCCTGCACGCTCAGACCCGTGAGGGCCGTCTGCAGGTGCAGTTAGCCCAATTGCAGTATCTGTTGCCCCGCTTACGCGGTATGTGGAGCCATCTTGCTAAAGAGCAGACACGCGGTGGCATTGGTTCGCGCTTTGGCCAGGGCGAAAGCCAGCTCGAGGTTGACCGACGTTTGATTCGCAACAAGATTGCCGCACTTCGTCGCGAGCTTAAGCAGGTTGAACAGCGCCGCGATGTCCAGTCAAAGAGTCGTATCGAGTCGCCGGCGTTTCGCGTTGCCTTAGCCGGTTATACCAATGCCGGTAAATCGACGTTGCTCAATCGCCTGACAGGCTCTACGGTACTTTCGCAGGACAAGCTGTTTGCTACGCTCGACCCGACGACGCGTTCGTATCGCCTGCCCGGCGGTCGCGGAATGACGATTACCGATACCGTCGGCTTTATTCAAAAGCTGCCGCATGGTCTTGTCGATGCCTTTAAATCGACGCTGTCCGAGGTGTTGGGTGCCGATCTAATTCTCAAAGTCGTAGATGCGTCTGACGAGG
>DBGFLF010000324.1:0-2252 GCA_048528725.1 Collinsella sp. | reverse complement strand
CGATACCGCGATCGTGACTCGACATGCGTCCGACCATGCCCAAGTCGATAAAGTAGACGATGCCGTCCTTGAGAATGATGTTTCCCGCATGCGGGTCGGCATGGAAAAAGCCGTCATCGAGCACCTGCGTCGAGTAGTCCTCGACAATCGCGGCACCGATCTTTTCCAAGTCATAACCCTCGGCCACCAAGCGTTCAGGATCGGCGATCGAAATGCCGTCGATGTAGTCCATGACCACAACGTGCTCGGTGCACAGATCCAGATAGGATTTAGGACACGTCACGCCATGAACGCTCTTATGGAACTCGTAGAAGTCGTTGAGGTTTTTGGCCTCGGCCAAAAAGTTGGTCTCCTCGCGAAACGAGGTCCACAGCTCCTCGACTACGGCGTGCAGGTCAACGAATTGATCGGTGTTGACGAACTTGGAAACGATACGCACCACCGAGCGGATGATATCAATGTCCTGTGCCATAACCTGCTGCGCACCGGGGCGCTGCACCTTGACGGCCACGTCCTCGCCCGTCACCAGACGAGCGCGGTGCACCTGCGCGAGCGATGCGCTACCAAGCGGATTGGGGTCGATCGCATCGAACATCTCCCCCAGGCGCAGGCCGTATTCTTCTTCCAGACAACTGAGTACGACCTCGTACGGTACAGGCTCCACGTCGGAGCGCAGGCGGCGCAGCTCATCGCAAAACCGCTGCGGCAAGATCTCGGACCGGTTGGCCAGAATCTGCCCCATTTTAACGAACATGGGGCCGAGCTCTTCGAGCAGGCGGCGCAAACGAACCGGCGTGAGATTATCCCACACGCGGTACTTTTTGACCAGGCGAACAATCTGCCCGATGCGCTCGCGGCGACCCGCCGGCGTGAGCTGATATTCCTCGTCCGGCGCCATCGCGTCGGGCTCCTCGGGCACCATATCGACAGCGCGCGGCTTCTTGCGAGCGCCCGAGACGGCGGCATCGACCTCATCGACAACCGCCGCCTCGTCACCCAGAGGATCTAGATTGTTGTAATCGGTGGTGGAATCTGCCATCTGCGCTGCTACTCGGCCTCTTCGGTATCCTTCGCATCGTCGGGCTCAACGGACTCGACGGGCACCGAGGTCACGTTGTCCTCGACCGAATCGACGATGTCGCGCACATGGGCCAGGAAGGCCGTGCGCTCGGGGGCGGTCATAACGCGGACGCGAGCCAGAATGAGCTCGTCGAGCACGCGCTGGGCCGCGGTCTCGCCCTGCATGCCCAAGCGCTCGGTCAGATCGGAGATGGTACCGCCGGCCTGCTCGAACATGTCGGACACGCTGCGGGCGATATCGGGGGTGGCGGTGTCCTTGCGGACCTGTTCGCCTTTGGTGTTAAGGTCGTCGAGGACCTTCTTGCCGCCTTCGACAGCAACGGCGGCAGCGCCAAAGCCCACGTTAATGGCGCCGTTAACAAGCTGATCGAGTTTCATAACCATGGTTGTCTCCAATCACAAACAACTGCATTGGCGTTCTTGTACCCAAGATTGAGCGAAAGCGACAAAGCGTTTTACCTGATGTTATCGTTCATCGCGAAGGAATTCTTCATGGCGCAGCTCGTGGTGTAGAGAACCTTGCCCAGCAGAGCATCAGTCTCCACGCGCACAAGCTCGGCGAAGGCCTCGTTGGCGCGAGCGAGCTCGGCGGGCACCTCGGCCTCGGGCAGAGCGGCTACGGCAGCGTCGACGTCATGGATCTGCTTGTGGCCCATGCCACCGACCTTCTCCTGATAATCCTCGACCGCGCGGCCGCACTCATGGAAACGGACGTCAGACAGGGCGCCGATCAGGCGGTTGGCCCAGTAGAAGTTTTCGGACGTCACGCGAGCCTGCGTGTCGGCATAGTACTCGGGCATGGTCTCGACGTTGGCATACAGCGGAACCAGCGCGTTAAACGAGTTGGAGCCAAACGCCATCCACTGCACGGCGCGGTAGGCCGGCTGCGCATAGGGGCGCAGCTGCAGCACGGCAAGCTGGCTGTTGCGGTTGATGCCGATGGGGCGATAGGCGCCGCGCGTGGCGGGCGTGCCCTTGCTGCCGTAGCAATCGTACTCCGTGCCCTGGTAGTGGCTCGAGAGTACGTACTTGATGTCCTCGATAGTCACCTTGCGCTCGGGCACGCGGCTCCAGGGGATATCGTCGCTCTCGGGCGTGTAGTCGGCCTCGGGACCATCCCACACGTCGCTGGGGTTGAGGCAGCGCTGCATGTACCACGCGCGCGGCGTGTT
>DBGFLF010000323.1:0-6929 GCA_048528725.1 Collinsella sp. | reverse complement strand
GTATTTTGCGTATACGAGCTTGCCACCGTTTCAAGGATGCTGCGGTCGGTGAGCACCGACGAGGCGCGCGAGCTGTCGTAGCTCGAAAGCAGCGTGAGTTTGGGCGCGCCTTCGGCGTCGACCGTATAGATGCCCGCCACTTCGCCGGCCTTGAGCGCACGGTTCGCGGCGGTCACATCGTCGCACTCGTGGATCTCGAGCAGCTGATCGTCGCCCTCCTCGGCAAGCGAGGCTGCCACGTCCTTAAAGGTCGATGCGCTCCAGGCTTCGTCGGCGACGGCGGCAACCGGTACCGGGTCGACCTTGCCGTCAGAGCTCAGGTTCGCAAACATAAACATGAACATCGTGGAAAGCGCGATAGGAAAGAGAGCGCCCCAGACCCACGTGCTCGGCCGGCGCAGCAGCGTCTTGACCGTGGTGATGATGGTGTTGAACATGGCCGCCCCCTAGTCGCGCAGCTCGCGGCCGGTGATCTCGAGGAACACGTCGTTGAGGGTCGGCGGTTCGGAATAGATGCGGCCGAGCGGCACGTCATGCGAGCGCAGCGCATCGAGAATGTCCGTCAGGTTGTGCGGGCTCGCTTCGCACGAAAACGTGAGCTGTCCCGCCGTTGCCGAAAGGTCCAGAACGTGCGGCAGGCTTGCGACGGCACCGAGCGCCGCACTCGGAACCTCGCCGACCTCGATTACAATCTTCTCGCCCATCTGAATCATGCGCTTGAGCTCGTCGTTAGTGCCCTGCGCCAGCACGCGCCCACCGTCCATGATCATGATGCGGCTGCAGATCTGCTCGACTTCCTCCATGTAATGGCTGGTATACACCACCGTGGCGCCCTCGTCGCGCAGGCGGCAGATGCCCTCCAGGGTGGCGTTGCGGCTTTGCGGATCGACCGCCACCGTGGGTTCGTCAAAAAAGATGAGCTCGGGCTTGTGCGCGATACCGCAGGCAATGTTGAGACGACGCGCCAGGCCGCCCGAGAGCTTGCCGGGGCGGAACTTGGTAAAGTCGCCCAGGCCGACAAAGTCGATCGCCTCGTCCACCAGCGCGCGGCGGCGCTTGCGGTCGTTGACGTAGAGACTGCAGAAATAGTCGATGTTCTCGCGCACGGTGAGCTCGTCGAACACCGCCACCTGCTGCGGCACCACACCGATGCGGCGCTTGAGGTCGTAGCGGGCGGGCGTCATGCGCTCGCCGAACAGCTCGATGGTGCCCTTGTCGTAGGCGAGCAGTTGCAGGATACAGTTGATGGACGTGGTTTTGCCCGAGCCGTTGGGGCCCAGCAGGCCAAAAATCTCGCCGGGGGCGATGTTCAGGTTAAAGTGGTCGAGCGCAATAAGATCGTCGTAGCGCTTGACGAGGTTTTCGACGTGGACGATGTCTGTCATGAGGCGGCCCTTCTGTTGTTTGCGGCCCGGTACGATTGCATCATCGCAGGAGCTGACGGCGCGCACCAGTGAGCTTTGTCACGAGTGCGGGGCTTGGTCGCGTGGCCTGCTGACGCGACCGCCCCGCCGCGTGGGAGGAATGTCACGGTTGCGCAGGCGGCCCCTCCACCACGCGCAGCTTCGCGTACAATACCCGTATGAACAGGCTTTTCGACAAATCGATCGTGCTGGCGTGCTGTATTGCGGCTGCCATGGGTCTTGCTGTGGACGCTCGTCTGGTTGTGGCGTTTTGCCTTGGCGTTATAGCCACCTCGCTGGCCGAGGTGGCACAGGGAGAACGCACGCGCCGTATAAGCGAGGCCGCGAGCTACGCTTACATCATCGCGGCCGTCTTCGTGCCGCCGTTTGTGCCGTTTGCGCCTCTCGCCCTCTATGACATCGCGCGACGCGTGCGCCGTGAACGAATCTGGCCCGCGCTGGCGATTGGCGCCGTGTGTGTCTGCGCGCTCGTCGCGGACCTTCGTGGCGGCGTGCTCACCACCCGAACGCTGCTGTTAACCGCCATCCTTTCGGTCGCCGCCACGTTGCTGTCGCTGCGCACCGCGCAGCTGGAGCGCGAACAGGAACGCATGCGTCGCATCCGCGACAAGCTGCAAGAACGCGCCCTGGCACTCGAGGCGCGCAACCGTGACCTCGCCGACCGCCAGGACTACGAAGTCGAACTCGCGACGCTCGCCGAACGCGCCCGCATCGCGCGCGAGATCCACGATAACGTGGGCCACCAGCTCACGCGCGCTTCGCTTCAAACCGAAGCCCTGCGCGTGGTCCATGCCGACGAGCCCAGGGTTGCCGCCGATTTCGCCGACGTCAAACGCACGGTTGACGAGGCGCTCCAACTCGTGCGCGCCAGCGTCCACGCGCTCAACGACAACGCCGTCGGCCTTTCCGTGCAGCTCGAACGCATTGTTGAAGGCGCGCGCTCGGACGGCGGGCCGCAGATTGAGCTTGAAGTTTTGGCCGAGCATGCGCCCGCAAATGTCGCCAACTGCTTTGCAGCGGTCCTGCGCGAGGCGCTCTCCAACACCATGCGCCACGCTTGCGCCCATGCTGTCACCGTACGGTGCATGGAACATCCGTCGTTTTACCAGCTCATTGTTACCGACGATGGTATTGGCGAGGTTCGGGCGAGTACCCGCAACGCCACAGAAGGCATGGGGCTCGGCTCCATGCGTGAGCGCGTCGAGGCGCTTGACGGCACCTTCACCGCCGGCCCGCGCGCCGGCGCCGGCGGCTGGCGTGTGTTTGCCACCGTTCCCAAACGGCAAGGAGATGAGAGTCGATGAGGCTCATAGTTGTCGACGACGACCGTCTGGTGGTCGATTCGCTCAAGATTATCCTGGGCGCCCAGCCGCAGATCGAGGTAGTGGGCACCGGTGCCGACGGCGACGACGCGGTGGCGCTCTACGCCAAACTCGCACCCGATATCGCGCTGCTCGACATTCAGATGCCAGGGCGCGACGGCCTTTCGGCGGCGCGCGAAATCCTTGAGCACTACCCCGCGGCACGCGTGGTGTTTCTGACGACATTCTCAGATGACGAGTACATTGTGTCGGCGCTCAAGCTAGGCGCCCGCGGTTACCTGATCAAGACCGATGTCGCCGCCATTCCTCCAGCGTTGGCGCAGGTCATGGACGGCAAACGCGTACTCGAGGGCAAGGCGATCGAGGATATCGACTTTGATGGGGCGGGGCCCGAGGCCGACACGCCTCGCCGGCCCGCCGCCTTTGCCAGCCTGACCGACCGCGAGTTCGAGGTCGCCGAGCTCATCGCCCGCGGTCTCGACAACAAGGAGATTGCCGCCACCGCCTACATGGGCGAAGGCACCGTGCGCAACCACATCAGCTCGATCCTGGCCAAAATGGGCCTGCGCAACCGCACGCAGATCGCCATCGCCTACCTGCGGGGGTAATTGACCAGTGGCCGACCGCTCCGGCATAGCAAAATGGCTGCCATCGATTTAATGCCATTTCAAAACTAAGCCGGTTTACGGGGCTAAACTCAGGACCCCCATCCATACCCGCGTTTTCTGCAAAATGACGGCTCGTCTACCTGCGGTTTTATTTTCACGAATATCGGCATGGTTGGGGACTCGTGACTCAGCCCCGTAAACCGGCATAGTTTTGTTTGAACGGTCCTGCGCGAACGCACCCACCAGCCGCGTGGGGCCAAAAATGATCCGTTTTCCTCCGTCCCCGGGGGATCATTTGGCGGCGCCAACCACGAAATCGGCCCATCTACTACGTTTGACTCGATACCCCTGACCATGCCTTCGTTTTGAACAAAACCGCAGGCGTTCTACCTGCGGTTTTGTTTTCGCGTTTTTTGGCATGGTTGGGGGTAAGGGGATAAACGTAGTAGATGGGCCGATTTCGTGGCGGCCCTTCCTCCCCTGCGCACAAAAGTGCCGCCACGGAGGAGGGAGATGCCTCCGTGGCGGCTGGGGGTGGGGGTGGGGGCTATGTTCTGGCTCCCCGCCGGCCGCCCGGGGCCTTTTGGCCCCGGGCGCTGCCAGCGTGCCTAGCGCTTACGGATACCCCAGACCAGGGCTCCGACGCCGGCCATGGCAATGACGAATGCCATGAGCAATGCGGCGGCCTGCTGGTCACCCGTGGTGGGCAGATAGCCCTTGACCGTCTTGACGATGTTCGTCACGGTCTTGGACGTACCGGGGTCGGGCGTCGGTACGGGCGTTTCGGGCTTCTTGTACGTGTTGTTGAACACGATGCCCTCGACACTCTTGTCGCCCTTGGTATAGGCGACGCTCGCCTTGAGGTTGCCCTCGCCGTCGTCGACCACGTTGACGGTCGCGGTAAAGACGGACTTGTCGTAGGTCATACCGGCCTCGTCGCCCTTGACCTCGCTGATGGTGTAGACGTACGTACCGGGCTCGTCGTACTCGAACTTGTCGAAGTTGATCTTGCCGTCGGCATCGTTGGTAACCGTAGACTCGATGTCCTCGCCAACGAGCTTAAAGCTAAACTCGTCCTTCTTGAGCTCGCGTCCCTCGAGCACCTTGATGGCGCCGATGGAAACCTGCGTGGGCATGGCGTGATACTTGTTGGTAAAGCCAGCCGACTCGGTGGTTCCCTCGAGCTTGTGCGTCGCGGTCAGCGTGCCGTCGCCGTTGTCGGAGACGGTGGTCACGACGGTGTAGGTCGTGCCGTCATAGGTGACGCCCTTGTACAGGCCGAGCGCGTTGGGGCAAGCCTCGCGCAGCGTGTACGTGTGCGTACCGGGCGCCTCGTAGCGGATCGGGCTCAGCGTAACGTTACCGTTGGCGTCGTTGGTGCCACTAGCGACAGTCACGCCGTCCTCGAGCAGCTCAAACGTGAACTCGCCAGCTGCAAGGTCGCGGCCGGTCAGACGCTTAACCGTCTTGACCTGATCGGTCACGGAAGAATCGGTAGGTGCCACGCCGTACGTGTTGGTGAACGTAAAGGCCGCACCGTCGCCGCCGTCGCGCTTGACGATCAGATGTCCGGCACCGTCATCGGTCACGGTGTAGGAAACCTTGCGCGTGGCGTTGGTGTCGTTGGTCACGCCAGGGGCGCTACCGGACTCGGCCACCGTGTAGGTAAAGGTGTGCGAGCGCGGGGCAGCGGGATCTGCGGGCTCGGACTCGTCGCTGGGCTCGTCGGCGTTGGCATCAGCGTCGGCGTCGGCCTCTTCAGCCTCTGCCTCGTCGGCCTCAGCCTCGTCAGCTTCGTCTGCCTCGGCCTTATCGGTCGCATCGTCCGTCACGCCCAGGGCGCGGTTGAGGTCCTCGAGCGTAAAGTGGATCTTGCCAAAGTCCACGTTGCCGGCCGCGTCGTTGGTTGCGGTCGTGCGCTCGGGCATCGGGGCACCCGCCTCGTCAGCGGTCACGGTAAAGGTAAACTTACCCGCGATGTCGGCCGGGGCCAGGCCCTCGGCTGCCTGGAGCTTCTTGGTGCCGATGAGTGCGGCATCCACGGCCTCGGCGCCGTAGACGTTCTCGAACAAGGGCTCGACGCCACCGTAGTCGACCGTTGCCGTCAGGGTACCGTCACCGTTGTCGACAACGATAACCTTAAAGCCAAAGCTCCACGTTGTAGCGGAAACGCCATTCGGCAGCCCGAATAAATCTTCGTAGGCCGTGTAGTTAATGGTCCAAGCGAGCTTACCGTCCTTGTCGGTACGATGGGCAAGCCCAGCCGCCTCAAGATTGGCAAGCATCTCGGTGTCGTAGTGCAGCGCATCAAAGCTCACATGCCCGCCGATATTAGGCTTGAGGTTTTCGTAGCCCACAAGCTCGCCCTGATAGGCAATGCCGAACCAGAACTCGCCGTCGGCCATCGGACGACCGGTCAGGGTCTTGGTGGCGACAACCTGAGCAGCGGTACCACCAGGCGTATTGGTCGTAGCGCTGTAGCTGTTGTGGAACGGAACCAGGGCACTCTCGACCTTGTTCTCACCGCTCTTGTGGACCGTCGTATGCGTACCCTCGGGACCGCCGGAGACGGTCGTCGTGGCGGTAAGCGTACCGGCACCGTCATCGGCGACGGCGATCGTCACGGTACGCACGGCGTCGTCGTAGGTGTAACCGGGCTTGCCGTCATTCTTCTCGGCTACGGTGTACGTGAAGGTCTTGCCGGCGTCAGCCTGCGTAAACTTGACCTCATGGCCAGCCAGGATGTCGATCAGGCCGACCGTTGCCTCTGCCGTCGCAGGGGACTTGAAGTTGTTGGCTCCGGGCAGCAGGCCAAGCGCGTTGGCCGAGGCCTCGTCGGCAGGCGTCACGGTAAACGTGAACTGACCCTCGGTCATAGGACGTCCGGAGAGGCTCTTGCTGAGCTTGAGGCCGCCGGCCGCGGTGTAGTTAAGCTCAGTGCGGTACGTGTTGGTGAAGCGTCCGTTTTCCTTCTTGGTGACATTGGCGGTCAGCTTGCCCTCGCCGTCCTCAGTCACGGTCACTTCGGCGGTCGCGACATGCCCGTCATACGCCATGCCGGCCGCGTTACCCGCGTTCTCGCGGATCTCGTACGTGTAGGTTCCGGCAGCCGTGTAGCGGATCTTGCCGAACTTGACGGCAGCGATGCCATCCTTCGCATCGTGCTTGTTCACGGTCACGGTTGCAGGATCGGGCAGCGGGGTGCCCTCGGCGGCGGTGATGGTAAAGCTGAACTCGTCGGAGTCCGTCCAGTCGCGACCGTCGATAGCCTTACTCAGATCAAAGTCGAGCTCTGCGTCGAGCGGGGTCACGCTGTAGGTGTTCTTGAAGGTCGCAGCCGTGGCGTCCTTCAGGACATGCTCAGCCTTGAGGGTGCCGTCACCGTTGTCTGTGATGGTGGTCTCGATGGTGTACTTGGCGTTGCTGTAGGTGACGCCGCCGGCGCTACCCTTGACTTCGCGCAGCGTGTAGGTGTGCTTGCCGGCCTCTTTGTACTCGATGGGGCTCATCGTGATCTTGCCGTCGGCGGCGTTCTTGCCGGTGGCGACGACCCTGGCGTCCTTGCCCTCGACGAG
>DBGFLF010000322.1:0-4475 GCA_048528725.1 Collinsella sp. | reverse complement strand
CGCCCGCACAAACTCGGCAGAGATCTCGACCCGCGTGCAGGATGTGGCAGCGCGCCTGTCCATCAGTCAGGTACTCGACAAGTATCCCTACCAGATGTCCGGCGGTCAGCAGCAGCGCGTTGCCGCGGCTCGCGCGCTCGTCACCGACCCCACCATGATCATGGCCGACGAGCCCACCGGCGCCCTCGATTCCAAGAGCGCTCGCCTGCTGCTCGAGAGCCTAGAGGCCCTCAATCGTCGCCTACGTGCCACCGTGCTCATGGTCACGCACGACAGCTTTGCCGCCAGCTACACGAGCCGTGTGCTGTTTATTCGCGACGGCAAGATCTTCACCGAGCTGCGCCGCGGCGACACCGACCGCCGAGAGTTCTTCGACCGCATTATGGAGGTCGTTGCCATGATGGGCGGTGAGGGCTCCGATGCTCTGTAAACTCGCTTGGGGCAACGTCCGCCGCGCCGGTCGCGACTACCTCGTCTACCTTTTGACGCTCACCCTGGGCGTCACGGTCTTCTATGCCTTTAACACCATCTCGATGCAGGTCGACATCGCCGGCATCGATGAAAAGGGCTTGGCACAGGTTATGGGCAGCATGCTCGGCGACCTGACGTACTTTTTGGCCGGTGTCATGGCCTTTTTGATGGTGTACGCCAATAACTTCATCATGAAACGCCGCAAGAAGGAGTTTGGCCTGTACCAGGTGCTCGGCATGGGGCGCGGGCGCGTCGCCACGATCATGGCGCTCGAGACGGTGATTGTCTCGGTGGTGGCCTTTGTCGCCGGCATTGTGCTGGGTATGGGACTCTCCCAGCTCATGACGTTCTTTACGGCCTCGCTCTTTAAGACACAGATTGCCAATCTCCACTTCTTTTTCTCGGTGCATGCGTTCAATCTGACCCTTGCCTGCATGCTCGTAATGTTTGTGCTCACGCTACTGCTGAACCTTCGCGCCGTGCGTCGTACCAAACTCATCGAGCTTATGGGTGCCGAGCGTCGCAACGAGAGCATCAAGACACGCAACCCCTGGATTGCGATTGCCATCTTTGTCGTGGGCGTGGCGCTTGTGGGCGTGGCCTATTACCGTCTGCTACGTGATGGGTTCCCGCTAACCGCGACGGACAGCAAGCTGCAAGAGGCCATGAACCAGTTTGGCATTACGACCGCTATGGTTACCGTGGGCACCTTTGCCCTGTTCTGGGGACTCTCGGGCATGCTCATCAAGCTGCTGCAGAGCCTGCGCGGCGTGTATTGGCGCGGCCTCAACATGTTTACCGTGCGCCAGCTTGCGGCCAAGGTCAACACGGTGTGCTTTTCGATGGGCGTCATCGCGATGCTCCTGTTTTTGGCCATCACCTCGGTGACGTGCGGTATGTCGATTGCCAACGTGATGAACGAGAATCTGGAGCGCTATAATCCGGCCGACATGTCGCAGACGTATGTCTATTACACGCCCGATACGCTCGACTACTACAAAGAGTACATCAATCCGTCTGAGGCCGATCGCATGGTGCTGGCCGATAGTACGGTCGATTTGTACTCCGCATGGCACGGCGATCGTATCGATCACGATAACGTTGCAGACGGTATTAAGGGCAAGTCGGCGGACAACAACGACGAGACCGGCAAGAAGGTCAATATCTCCGATGTTGCCGGCGAGCATGTGCAGATCGATTCGTATCTGAGTTACCCGCTTGGCGGTTCGGATCCTTCGGTGACCCCAAGTGAGATGTGTAAGATCATGGGCGAAAAGCTTCCCAAGGCGTTCGGGGGTAGCAATGCCGATGCGATGGGTCTGTTTGTGACGCCGGCGAGCCAGTACAACAAACTGCGTCAGATGATGGGCGAGGAGCCGGTGCATGTCGGTCACGACCAGTATCTGCTCACGTGTGATATGGGAGGCGAGCTGGTCGACATGTACACCAAGTATATGGCTGGCGGCCATGCCCTTACCTTGGGCGGGCATACGCTCAAGCCCGCAACCGATAAGTCGGACGAAGATACGGCGGCCATCGCCAACTCGGCGATGGGCAGTAATGGGGGTACCGTCGTCGTTGCCGACGAGCTGTTGTCCCAACTTAATCTGCAGCCGTATTCCAGTAGTCTGCTCGTTAACTACAAACAGGGGATGGATACGACCGAGGCAGACGAGAGTATTAAATACACTGTGCTCGACAATCTGCTCGTTGACGGCAAGGAGCCGGGGTCGTGGGGAACCTTCATCACACGCTCCGAGATGTACGCGCAAGCAGCGCAAATGAACGGTCTTATTAGCTACCTAGCCATCTACATCGGCTTTGTATTGGTCGTTGCATGCGCGGCGATTCTGTCGATTCAGCAACTCTCCAACGTGGCCGACGGCAGCCGCAGCTATCGTGTGCTGGCACAGATTGGCTGCGACGACCGCCAGATTCGCCATTCGGTGATGGCACAGCAAGCGGTATTCTTCCTGTTCCCGCTGGCAGTGGGGCTGGCTCACTCCTTTGTGGCGCTCAAGGTGATCATCGAGCTGGTGAGCACGTTCGGCAACATGAGCATAGGCGGCACCGTGGGCCTCACCTGCGCGATCTTCCTGGCAGCCTATGGTGGTTACTTCCTGGTGACCTACCTCATGAGCACCGGCATGGTACAAGCCGCCATCGCCACCCGCTACAGCGAGTAACAAGCGGGCAAAACCGTCGCAAAATCAGAGCGAATAACCGCCGCGAAGGGAGTCCAGCTCCCTTCGCGGCGGTATTTTGCGTATCTAGAGCATCTCAGATGCAAGTGAGTAGGCTTTTTTGGATCTGCCGAGCACATCGCGGCAAGTGCTCAATAAAATCGCAGGTCAGGGCTGTGGCGTTTTGAGGTGTGCTCGGCATCCCGCCAAAAGCCTACTCACTTGGTTTTACTGCTAGAAAACCGCCGCGAGGGAAAGTAGCTCCCTCGCGGCGGTTTTTGGCGTTTGCCCAGATAAAACCTGCCAAAATAAACCTGTCCCTTTTTGGCAGGTTATCGCTTCCAAAAGTGGAGGATGAGCGTCGTGCGGTTTTGCTGTTCGGTTTTGACCAGGATGTTGTGGATGTGGGTCTTGACGGTGCCCACGGCAAGGAATAGCTCGTCAGCGATCTCTTGGTTCGATTTGCCCAGTACGACCAGACGCATAACTTCGGTCTCACGGTTGGAGAGCTTGTAGGCGTTGCGATAGAAGGGCATCTGCTCTTCGATGTGTCGATCAAGATCGCTGACGTTCTTTTCCTCGGGCGCCTCCTGCATGCGGATTGAAAGCACGTGGTAGGAGTAGATGATCAGCAGAATCGCAAAGTAGCAGGCAAAGACGTTTTCGCTAAAGTTGCGCTCGGACAGATATAGTTGCAGCCAAGAGGGCGCCAGACTCATGGGGACAATCAGAATGTTGTAGAAATCCTCGGCAACGATGCAACCGACCAGAATAGCGCCGATAATCAGGTGCTTTCGTTGGTTGTTAACGCGTGCCTTCAGCTCGACTTGCGTGCTCTTGCGTGCCGTCCAAAAGATATATAGCCCCACGAAAACAAGGAATACCTGACGCATCGTGTAGTAGAGCCATTGATGAATGGGGCCGTAGGGGACAGCGACGATAATCAGCAGCTCGCTCAGCAAGAACGTTGCGACGGGAATGACAAACTGCTTTTTTGAATGCTTGTCGAGCAAATCCATGGCAATGAGCCAAATAAAAGCCTGCGAAGCGGTCGCCACAAAGGTCCGCAACACAGGCATGGTAATTGAGTAATAGTCGCTGGCTGGAAAACTCTGGTTTTGCAGCGTGTATTCAAAAAAGAAAATCTCGGTCATCTCGATGGCATAGCAGATAAATACGCCGCTGCCATAGATAAAGAAGCGTCGACGAGACGAGGCATAGGCGGCAAGCGAGAGCACCGCCGTCACAATACAGATCACGAGTATCGCTAGGGTATAGAAGAACATCAGGGTGTTCATCTGTCACCGTCCCATCTCATTTATTCTATGGCCGAGCTCTGTATACCTTGTGGGATATAGACGTCTCAACCCTTCGTTTCATTGCGGATTAGGCGCCGAGATACAGCATAGCCGTATACCGTTCGCGGTTCTAGATGGTAAACCCCCTGTAAACTCTTGACCTGCGGGTTTATATTGGTTTAGAGGGGGTGTAACTCCATGAACGGTCTTTAATCCCGAATAAACTAGGTAAAAATTGCATACGGGTGAATGATGGTCTTGTCAACACGAGGCGTGATGTTCGAGCGCCTCATAGTAATAGTCGGCAAGACCGGCGGAAAGGAAATCGACATGGCACTGCCTAAGGATTTCATCGACACCAACGACTTCACCAAAGAGCAGATCCTGGCTATCGAGGATCTTGGTCTGGCAATGAAGAAGGCCATCAAGGTTGACGGTTATTATCCGCACCTGCTCCGCAACAAGAGCCTTGGCATGATCTTCCAGCAGGTCTCCACCCGCACTCGTCTTTCCTTCGAGACCG
>DBGFLF010000321.1:0-1895 GCA_048528725.1 Collinsella sp. | reverse complement strand
TCACGCAGCGTCTCGAAGACCAACGTGGAGCTGGCGGGGTCGAGTGCCGCGGTGGGCTCGTCGAGAACCAAGACGCGCGGACGCATGGCGAGGATGGCGGCGATGGCTACCTTTTGCTTCTGTCCGCCCGAGAGGGTGGCAATCTCGCGGTCACGCAGGTCGCTGATGCCGACGGTCTCGAGCGTTTCGCTCACGCGCTGCTCGATCTGGTCGTGGGGAACGCCAAAGTTCTCAAGGCCAAAGAGCATCTCGTCCTCGACGACCGAGGCGACCATCTGCGTGTCGATGTCCTGCAGCACGCTGCCGACGATCTGCGACACGTCGGTGAGCGAGACCTCGCAGGTGTCGTGGCCGTCAACCACGACGGAGCCAAAGAACGTGCCGGTGTAGTGGTGGGGCACAGCGCCCGATAGACAGGCGGCAAGCGTAGATTTGCCGGCGCCCGAGGGCCCGATGATGCCGATAAAGTCTCCCTTGTTCACGTCGAGCGAGATGTGCTTAAGCGCCTGCTCGGTCTGCGTACCATAGGAGAACGAGACATCGTCGACGTTGATGATCGTTTTCATGGATACCTTTCATGGTCATTGGGTGTTCTTAAATGACGAGTCGTTTAAGAACGTCCCCAAAAGCTAGTCGTTTGGGACAGTCTTTGGTGGTGAAGCACGGAGACGGCTTTACGAGGGGCCCCAGGTTGGCGCGAAAGAGGAGCGAAGCGTACTTGGGTACGCGAGCGACGAATGAACGCCAAGATGGGGTGGCTCGTAAAGCCGAGCGGGTTAGTTGAGCCTAAGAGCCTTCTGGATGGGCAGATAGAGGGCGCCGACCAGAATGGCGTTAAAGACGGCGGTCATGGCGACGACGGGCAGCATGGCGGCGGCGAGCTCGCCTACCACGCCGAGCATGGCCATCTTGATGACCATGAAGATGACGCCGGAGACAAAGGTGGTCAGGAAGGTTGCGACAATAGCGATGGCGGGCTTGACCTGACCGTTCTTGCCGGCGGCGTTGACGATGCCGGCCATGAGCATGGCGGCGATGCCCTCGGCGGCAAAATCGACGAACGGCGAAGTGGTGGTGATCTGGATCACGGCAGCCGAGATGAGGCCAATGACGAGCGCCTGGCCGATGTTGGGACGAACGACCAGGATGGTGAGGCAGAAGGCCGAGATGATGAACTCGGGGCTGATCATGCCGCCCGAGATGCCCGAGATGGCCTTGCCGACGGTGAAGTTGAGGATGAAGCCGGCGGCGAGCAGGATGGCGAGCAGGACGAGGGCGCGGACATCGAGTTTGCCGCGGTCGGCGGTCTGGACGGTGCGGGGCTGGGCGGTGGTGGTGTTCTGAGACATGGTGAAAATCCTTTCGGAAGGGGAGTGCAAGAGAAAAGCGGAGGCGCGTGATGCGAATGCGATCGGGCTCGAGATAGAAAAAGGCCCCCGGTCGAAACCGGAGGCCTTCCAATCACCTAGAGCGCAAAAACAGGCGTGAGGGACTCACTGTCGACCGATCGTATTCGCATCACGCCACCACCAGTTGTTGAGAGACTTCATCGTGTTCTTCATGTTGGTGACTCCTTTCGTGATACCGTGGCACGGTCGCACCTAGTTGCTGTTGCGCTGCACTATAGCACAGCGAAGTGCGTGCGGGGAAATCTTTTTTGAAAAGATTTCAGGCGGGTTTCCCGCCGGTCAAAAGAGCGGGCTGGGCGGGCGAGGTGACTCATGTGCCCCGCCCGCTCAGCTAGGACATGAGGGTCTTAGGCCTTCTTGCGACGATAGATCACGTAGGCGCAGACACCGATGATGACGACGGCGCCAACGGCCATGGCGGCCATGTTGTTGCCCTCGGACTTCTCCTCGGTGACCTCTTCCTCTTCGGCCTCTGGCTCGGTCACG
>DBGFLF010000320.1:0-4212 GCA_048528725.1 Collinsella sp. | reverse complement strand
GCGGCTCGTGCAGCCTATTTTGGGATGGCGCTCGAGCCGCGTTTGTTTGCAAATGGGGGGTTCGTTAGGAGCGTCCCCGCCCCGCGCCCAATTTGGACAGCAGCAATGCTATCTCTAGGTGTTTTGCATACTTTCCATTACGAATTGCATAAAAAGGCTGGGATGTTCTTCCGGATCCTGATGTACCCCCGTCCGCGCCGTGCAAAAAACGGAGTATTCAGCACCGCGAGCTCTGCCTGTGCCGCTGCGGCTGAGTAACGTTGCAGAGATTGACGTCATTTTGTGCTCCGGTGCGGCGTGAGGCATGCCTTTCTGTCCTGACGGGGTTTGCCTGCCGACCAAAATCGCCGGCCGAAGGCGTCCTTGGGACCAATATGGTGTGTCCGACACGTATGCAGCCGTCCTAGTCTGCTGAATACTCCCAAAAATGCACGGTGCTCCCCAGGGGACCCGTGCGCGCAGCGAAAACCATGCACATGTCGCTATCCGCATCGCCATTTTGCTGCACTGACTTTTCTGAATGCCGGGCCCGAATTAGTTAACCTGCCTCCCGTGTGGCTCCGGAGGGGCGGGGCATAAGGTTTATCGCGAGTTCCGCACGAGCCGAAGGCCACTTAATGTGGCCTTCGTGCGAGCAGGACTGCCCGAGCAGGAAACCTTATGCCCCGCCCCTCCGGAGCCACACGGGAGGCATCGCTAAGTTATCCCCCGGCATTCAGAAAATCTAAGTGCCAAAAAATAAGATTTTTTGACTCCGTGTTGTATAACCCGCCATTCGTGGGTACCATTCAACGCGTACGCAAACAAAAAGGGTTAATTCGCGCGGCATAACCGCGCGGCCCAAAAAGGAGGAAACAAGCATGTCGTCTTTGAAGCCGCTTGCAGATCGTGTTCTGGTCAAGCCCGACGAGGCCGAGCAGAAGACCGCTTCTGGTCTGTATATCGCCAGCAACGCCCAGGAGAAGCCGCAGCGCGGCACCATCGTTGCCGTTGGCGCCGGCAAGGTCAACGACAAGGGTGAGCGCATCCCCATGGACGTCAAGGTCGGTGACGTTGTCATCTATGGTAAGTTCGGTGGCAACGAGGTCAAGGTCGACGGCGAGAAGTATCTGCTGATGCGCGCCGACGACATCTACGCCGTCGTCGAGGCCTAGTCTCGTCAGAATCTCTGATTCGTCTTTGAACGCGCCCGCCGCATAGGACTCGGAAGCGGCGACGCGAGTCACGTTTCTTTTGGAGGATTACCTACCATGGCAAAGAACATTACGTTCAACACCGATGCCCGCGCTAAGCTTGCCAAGGGCGTCAACACTCTGGCCGACGCCGTTACCGTCACCATGGGCCCCAAGGGTCGCTACGTTGCGCTGCAGCGCACGTTCGGTGCTCCGACCATCACCAACGACGGCGTTTCTGTCGCCAAGGAGATCGAGCTCGAGGACAACATCGAGAACATGGGCGCTCAGCTGGTGAAGGAGGTCGCCACCAAGACCAACGACACCGTGGGTGACGGCACCACCACCGCAACCCTGCTCGCTCAAGCCATCGTCAACGACGGTCTGCGCAACGTCGCCGCTGGCGCCAACCCGCTGGCCATCCGTCGCGGCATCGACAAGGCCGTCAACGCCGCCGTCGCCGAGATGAAGAAGCAGGCCAAGCCGGTCGAGACCAAGGAGCAGATTGCTTCCGTCGGTACCATCTCCGCCGGTGACCCCGAGGTCGGCGAGAAGATCGCCGAGGCCATGGAGGTCGTGGGCAAGGACGGCGTCATCACCGTCGAGGATTCCCAGACGTTCGACATCACCATCGACACCGTCGAGGGCATGCAGTTCGACAAGGGCTATGTCTCCGCTTACTTCGTCACGGATAACGACCGCATGGAGGCCGTGATGAAGGATCCGTACATCCTCATCACCGACCAGAAGATCTCCAGCGTCCAGGACATCATGCCTGTTCTCGAGGCTGTCCAGCGCGCTGGCCGCGGCCTGCTCATCATCGCTGAGGACATCGACGGCGAGGCTCTGCCTACCCTGGTCCTCAACAAGATCCGTGGCGCCCTCAACGTCTGCGCCGTCAAGGCTCCGGGCTACGGCGATCGCCGCAAGCGCATCCTCGAGGACATCGCCGTCCTCACCGGTGGCCAGGCTGCCCTGGACGAGCTGGGTGTGAAGGTCGCTGACATCACCGCCGATATGCTCGGTACCGCTAAGTCCGTCACCATCTCCAAGGACAACACCGTCGTCGTCGGCGGCGCTGGCTCCAAGGAGGCCATCGACGCTCGTATCGCTCAGATCAAGGGTGAGATGGAGAACACCACCTCTGACTTCGACCGTGAGAAGCTCCAGGAGCGCCTGGCCAAGCTCTCCGGCGGCGTTGCCGTCATCAAGGTCGGCGCTGCTACCGAGTCCGAGCTCAAGGAGATCAAGCACCGCGTCGAGGATGCCCTGCAGGCTACCCGCGCTGCTGTCGAGGAGGGCATCGTCGCCGGCGGTGGCGTCGCCTTCATGGACGCTGCTCCTGCGCTCGACGCTGTCGAGATCGACGACCCCGAGGAGAAGATCGGCGTCGACATCGTCAAGAAGGCTCTGACCGCTCCGGTCGCCACCATCGCCAAGAACGCTGGCTTTGAGGGCGCTGTCGTGGTCGACAAGGTTGCCGAGCTGCCCGCCGGCCAGGGTCTCAACTCTGCCAACGGCGAGTGGGGCGACATGATCGAGATGGGCGTCCTCGACCCCGTCAAGGTCAGCCGCGTCACCCTGCAGAACGCTGCTTCTGTCGCCAGCCTGATCCTCATCACCGAGGCTACCGTCTCCGATGTGCCCAAGGACACTCAGCTTGAGGACGCTATCGCTGCTGCCACCGCTGGTCAGCAGGGCGGCGGTATGTACTAAGGCCGACAAGGTCTAGAACTCCCACCGGGAATCCGGGGGCGTGACGGGGGCTTCTCTCCGGAACGTCCTCGGATTCCCTGCGTTTACGGCCTTGAGGTCGGCGTGGGCGGAGATCGTGGCTGATGGGGATACGTGTCCCGGTCGCTGTTTCGCGGCTTTGCCGCGAAAGGCGCGTTACTTTGGGATGGGTGGGGAACGTGGTTGTTGCGGCAACTGATCTCCGCCACAAATTACCCTTGGCATACTTGCACGAATACCCTCTCGTGCTACACTTGCAATTGCTGTTTCAGGGCGGGGTGGAATTCCCCACTGGCGGTAAATCGGGCGGTGCCAAAGGGGTGCCGTGGCGCAGGCGAGGTGCCTGCGACCGAGCCGATGAGTCCGCGACCCGTGCGTGTGTTGGTTCGCATGCCGGCTGAACTGGTGAGATCCCAGTACCAACGGTTAGAGTCCGGATGAAAGAGGCAGGTGATCTTATGTCTGAACAGTCGCAGCATATCCATTTTGAGAACACGAATAGGTGGAGCACCAAACAGCTCGTTACCATGGCGCTGATGTGCGCCTTGGGTGCCCTGTTTATGTATGTGCAGCTGCCCATCCTTCCCTCGGCGCCGTTTTTGACGTATGACCCGTCGCTGGTGCCGGCGATGGTGTGTGGATTTGCGTATGGCCCTGGTGCCGGCACAGCTGTTGCCGCCATGGCGATCGTTATCCATGCACTCACCACGGGTGACTGGGTCGGCGCGCTTATGAACCTGGTTGCCACGCTGGGCTACATTCTGCCCGCGGCTATCGTCTACCAGAAGATGCATACCTATAAGGGTGCCGTGATTGGTCTGGTGCTCGGCGTCATTGCCGCTACGGCGTTGTCTATGGTCGCAAACCTTACCATTGGCGTATGGTTCTGGTATGGCTCGGTCGATGTGATCGCCCCGCTTATGATTCCTGCCGTGCTGCCGTTCAACCTCATCAAGACCGTGCTTAACTCGGTGTTGACGCTAGCGGTGTATAAAGCAGTCTCCAACCTCATCACGCCTAAAAAGGACCAGGTCAAAGGCCGCGCATGATTGAGTGTCGGGGCGTTTCCTTTAGCTATGACGGTGCCGTGTCGGCACTCGACGGTGTCGATCTGAACATCGAGGACGGCGAGTTTTTCTGCATCCTCGGTGGCAATGGGTCGGGCAAGTCGACGTTTGCCAAGCATCTGAATGCGCTGTTGCAGCCCGATGCGGGCACGGTACGCATCAACGGCATGGATGCGTCCGACCCCGAGCTGGTCTACGACATTCGTTCGACCGCGGGCATGGTATTCCAGAATCCCGAT
>DBGFLF010000319.1:0-1601 GCA_048528725.1 Collinsella sp. | reverse complement strand
GGCATCACCGTGGTGTGGGCCCATCGTGCGAACATCAAAAAACTCATGACGGGTAAGGAGTCCAAGCTCTCGTTTACCAAGCGCGTCACCGAGCCCGACGATAAGTAGGAGAGAGTCATGAATGTTGCGCTGATTGGCTCTGGCTCCTGGGGAACCGCCGTCGCCGGCCTTGCTGCCGCGCGAGCCGAGCGCGTGACTATGTGGGCCCACAGCGATCAGACGGCCGCCGGCATCAATGGCGAGCACCGCAACCCCCGCTACCTTGTGGGCTACGAGCTGCCCGGCAACGTCTTCGCCACGACGGATCTGACCCAGGCACTCGACGGCGCCGAGGCCATCATCTTTGCCGTTCCTTCGACGCACCTTCGCAGCGTGTGCCACCAGGCCGCGCCCTTTATCGCCGCCGATACCCCGGTGCTCTGCCTCACCAAGGGCATTGAGCCCGAATCCGGCCTGCTCATGAGCGAGGTCATCGCCAGCGAGATCGGCAACGAGTCGCGTGTCGCGGCGCTCTCGGGCCCCAACCATGCTGAGGAAATCTGCCGCGGCGGACTTTCTGCCGCCGTCATCGCCAGCGAAGACCCGCAGATAGGGGAGACCTTTAAGGACCTGCTCCTGTCCACGGCCTTTCGCATCTATCTGTCGCAAGACATGACCGGTGTCGAGGTCTGCGGCGCCATGAAGAACGTTATCGCCATCGTGTGCGGCATCTCCGCCGGCACCGGTGCGGGCGACAACACGCTCGCTCTCATCATGACACGCGGCCTGGCCGAGATCAGCCGTCTGGTGCACGCCCGCGGCGGTCAAGCTATGACCTGCATGGGACTTGCCGGCATGGGTGACCTCATTGCCACCTGCACCTCGGAGCATTCGCGCAACCGCACCTTTGGCTACGAGTTTGCCCACGGCGTCTCGCTCGACGAGTACCAGACACGCACGCACATGGTAGTCGAGGGCGCCGTCGCGGCCCGCAGCGTGAGCGAGCTTGCCCGTTCACTGGGCGTAGACATTCCGCTCACCTTTGCCGTGGAGCAAACGCTCTACAACGGTGTTACTTTGGATAGGGCGCTCGAGATCCTTACCGACCGCGTCCCCTCTCAAGAGTTCTACGGAATCACCGACTAGCGCAGAAAGGCTTCTACCATGGGTTCCATTAAAATCGCTCCTTCGATTCTTTCGGCCGATATGGCCAACCTCAAGGGCGACCTCGACAAGATCGCCGGCGCCGACTACGTTCACTTTGACGTTATGGACGGTCACTTTACCGGCAACCTCACCTTTGGCGTTGACATCCTCAAGGCCGTCAAGCGCTCCACCGGCGTGCCGGTCGACGCGCACCTGATGGTGTCGAACCCCGACGAGACCGTTGATTGGTACGCCGACGCCGGTGCCGATATGATCACCGTGCACTACGAGGCTTCCACGCACCTGCACCGCACGCTCACGCATCTGCAGCAGCGCGGCGTCAAGGCCGGCGTGGTGCTCAACCCCGCCACCCCCGTGTGCGTGCTCGAGAGCATCATCGATGTCGTCGATATGGTGCTGCTCATGAGCGTGAACCCGGGCTTTGGCGGTCAGAGCTTTATCCCGGGCACCATCGC
>DBGFLF010000318.1:0-2107 GCA_048528725.1 Collinsella sp. | reverse complement strand
CCTCAAGAAGGAGTAACATCGGGACTTGCAGCGACGGACCTCAGGACGCTCTTACACCACGTCTGCGCGCGCGACCTGGTTAACCCCCCCCCAGCCGCTCAATTGTCTGGAAATCTATTTTAACAAAGAACCAGTCTCAATATCGAAGCCAGGCTTGAAATGCTGCAAATTTGACCCCAGCCGTTCACGTCACACCGCGGTTTTGAGCCTCATGGACCAGAAGGGACACGCGCGGCCTCTAGCTCGGCAAGGAGTGTCTCCAACTACCACTCATTTAAGTACGTCCCCAATGAGTGCAATGACTACCCGCAGCAAGGAGTGTCCCTATGTGTCGGATGAAAAATGGGCCATGTGTCCCAGTTGTGGAGACTCCTTGAGCCGTCTGGGTATCGCGAAGGATCGCGCACTCCCCCATCATCAAAAGTGACACACGCTACCAGTTGATGGGAGGCAGCCATGGGCTTCTTTGACAAGATGTTCGAGAAGAAAGAGTGCGCGATTTGCGGTACCGAGCTGGGACTTTTGGGAAAGACCAAAATCAACGAAGGCTACCTGTGCAAAGAGTGCGCCGGCAAGCTCTCTCCCTTCTTCCACGGCTATCGCTCCAGCACCGCGGACGACATCCGCGAGCAGCTCGCCTACCGCGAGGCCAATGCCGAGCGCCTGGCCTCGTTCAACCCCACGCGCACGCTCTCTGCCGGGCGCACCAACATCATGCTCGACGAAGACGCGGGCCTGCTGATCATTACCTCGCAGAGCCGCTGGCGCGACGCCAATCCCGACATTATCGAGTTCTCGCAGGTACTCGGCTGCGATATGGATATCGACGAGCATCGCACCGAGATCTATCGCGAGACCAAGGACGGTGAGCGCGAGAGCTACAACCCGCCGCGCTACGACCTGGATTACGACTTTAATCTGACCATCCACGTCAACACGCCGTACTTTACCGAGATCAACCTGCGCGTGAACGACTCCACCATCGATCAGCGCGGTTCCATCGAATACCGCGAGGCCAAGCGCCAGGCAACCGAGGTCCGCGACGCGCTGGTGCAGCTGCGCCAGGAGACGCGCGACAGCGTCGTGGCCGCCAAGGCCCCCAAGACCGCGGTCACCTGCCCCTTCTGCGGTGCAACCACCATTCCCGATGCCAGTGGGCGCTGCGAATACTGTGGTGGCGCCATCGGCGCATAGCCTCCGGCACGGAAAGGACCGATCATGGCCTTCGAGAGCGTCAACTATCAGTGCCCCGCGTGTGGCGGCCCCCTTCACTTTGCCAGTGCCGAGCAAAAGCTCGTCTGCGACTACTGCGATTCGCGTTTTGAAGTCGAAGAAGTCGAGGCCCTCTATCGCGAGCGCCAGGACAAGGCCGATGCCAAAGCCGATGCGGTAGCCGCGGCTCCCAAGCCCGCTGTCGACGATGCCGTGCAGGAGTTGGCCCAGAACGCCGGCTACATCTGCTCGTCGTGCGGCGCCGAGCTGGTCTCGGACGGCACCGTCGCCGTCACCACCTGTCCGTACTGCGGCAACCCTGCCGTGGCACCTGGTCAGCTCTCGGGCGACTTCTCACCCGACCTGGTGATCCCGTTTAAACTCGGACGCGATGACGTTATGGCCGCGCTCAAGGAGCACTACAAAGGCAAGATTCTGCTGCCCAAGAGCTTTGTCACCGGTAACCATATCGACGAAGTCCAAGGCGTTTACGTGCCGTTTTGGCTTTACGGTGCCCGCGTGGACGGCGAAGTGTGCTTTGATGCGACCAACGAGACCGTAACCGAGGAATCCGACCGCACCGTCACGACCACCGACCACTACGATGCCTACCGCAAGGGAAACATCTCGTTTAAGCGCGTGCCCGTCGACGGATCCTCCAAGATGCCCGACGGCCATATGGACGCCATCGAGCCGTTTGACTACGACGCGCTGCGCCCGTTCTCGGTCGCCTATATGCCCGGCTACATCGCCAACCGCTACGACGAGGACTGCGAGACCTGCATGGCGCGTGCCGAGCGTCGTATGGAAGAAAGTACGATCTCGGCCCTGCGCGAGACCGTTGTCGACGAGTATGACGACGCCACGGTCGAAGGCAAGCAGCTCGACTACACCT
>DBGFLF010000317.1:0-2054 GCA_048528725.1 Collinsella sp. | reverse complement strand
AACCCCCGCGCCTTCGGGAACGCAAGTAAAATCTAATGAGTATATCTGTCTGAACAACAGCTTTGTTGCGCAACACCTGTTCTACGAGACAGGGGGTTAGGTTATACTAAATTGCACTGTGCGCCGCATCTGATGCATTTCGCTCCAAGCGCGGCACTCAGTGGATATCCGATTTACCATTTGGATGTCCTGGCGGTCATTTAGCGTCTCGACACAAGCTCGGCCCCGGAGCTCGTTCGAGCTGTTCGTATTCCTTGAAAGGGGAAAAATGGACATATCGAGGAAGACTGATTACGCCCTTCGTATGCTGGCGATGCTTGCTGAGGATCCGGAGTGTTTGCTTTCTGTTCGCACCGCTGCCGAAGAGGTCAATGTTCCGTATTCGTTTGCCCGCTCGATTCAGCACGGTTTGGTCCAGGCCGGTATTGTGGAGAGCCTGCGTGGCGTCCACGGTGGCATGCGTCTCAAGGTCAGTCCGGACGACGTCACTATCCGCCAGGTCGTCGAGGCCGTTCAGGGTCCTATGGTTATGAACGACTGCACCGCGCCCGATGGTGACTGTGCGCGCATGGGCGCGTGCTGCTATCATCCCCTGTGGGCCGGAGCTCAGGCGTTGATGCGCGACTACCTCGATTCCGTTTCGCTCGGCGACATCGTCGCTCACCGCCAGTTCCCGGCCGTCGATCCCAAGTTCGCCGACCGCGAAGCGTTTCCCGAGTACGCCACCTGCGCGTGCGCTTACCGGGAGGAATAGCGCCGCATAAGGAGCATAGCCATGATTCAGGACCCCTTTCGTTCGATGATTCGTTCGGAAGGGGTCCTGCGTTATCGCGACCTTCCGTGGCGCCGCACACGCGATCCGTACATCATTTGGCTTTCTGAGGTCATGCTGCAGCAAACACAGGTGCCGCGTGTGGAGGCGCGCATGCCGGTGTGGCTCGATCGCTTTCCGGCTGTGCAGGCGCTTGCCCAGGCCGCGCCTTCCGATGTTTTGGACGCTTGGCAGGGCATGGGCTACAACCGACGCGCTCTGGCGCTTCACGGGGCCGCTCAGCGCGTTGTAGAGGACTGGGACGGGGAGTTTCCGCGTGAGACGCGTGACTTGGTCGCTCTGCCTGGTATTGGCCCGGCAACGGCGCAGGGTATCCGGTCGTTTGCGTTTGATCTTCCGGGTGTGTATCTAGAGACCAACGTGCGCACGGTCTTTTTGCATCATTTCTTTCCCGATGTGCCGGCTGTTCCCGATCGCGAGCTGGTGCCGCTGATTCAAGCCGCCTGTCCGGCGGCCCCCGGTGCGGTGGCGGATGAGATCGCGCCCTTTGCCGTGCCTCAAGACGATGCCGACACGCCGCGCGCGTGGTATTACGCGCTGCTAGATTATGGCGCGTATCTTAAGAAGACGCTGCCCAATCCGTCCAGGCGCTCGGCGGGCTATAGTCGTCAGTCCAAGTTCGAGGGCTCGCGTCGCCAAAAACGCGCCCATATTGTGCGCATGCTACTGGCTGCGCGCGATGGGCGGCCGGCGGGGATAACGCTTGCTGATGCCGTGGTGGGCGTTAACGAAATGGAGACGGCAGCCGGTCGCGGGCCGGTCGAGTGCGAGCTTGTCGCGGGCATTCTAGCCGACCTGGAGCGTGAGGGCTTTTGCCGAGCCGAGGGCGATCGCTGGTTGAGTGTGTAGCCCGCTCAAATCTGAAGAACGGGATTGTAAGGTTTAAATTCGCGGCTTGAGGGCATCCTAAAGACAAGGTCGCTCAAAGCCTATGGGCGGCACGTGTTGAAGGGAAGTACACCTATGGATTTTGAGAATTCCCAAACCAAGAAGAACCTCGAGACCGCTTTTGCCGGTGAGTCCCAGGCACACACCAAGTATCGCTACTACGCATCTAAGGCCAAGAAGGATGGCTACGTTCAGATTTCGAATATCTTTGCCGAGACGGCGGGCAACGAGTCCGAGCACGCCAAGCTGTGGTTTAAGTATCTGCACGACGGCGCCGTTCCGGGCACTCTGGACAACCTGCGCGACGCCGCCGCGGGCGAGAACTACGAGTGGA
>DBGFLF010000316.1:0-4873 GCA_048528725.1 Collinsella sp. | reverse complement strand
CGATAGGCTGCCATCGAGGCGGCGCCCCTCGTCGTGGTGTCGTAGGTTTCAACAGCGGCTTCGGTCATGGTGCCCACGTCCTTTCCGTTTTGGGTGGCGACGGTATGGAGCCTAGGACGCGGGGCTTTCCCAGGGGCGCAGGGCGCTCTGGGCGGTCGGTAGTCGTCGGCAAACGGCGGGTCGAGTTTTCAACAGCCCTGCTCAACTGACCAAAAACTTGCCAAAAGCTTGACGGATGCTGTTGAAAAAAGCGTCTCTCGACCGATGCCGAGAGACGCTTGTGCGATGAGCGTTGGCGTGTGGCGACGCGAGCTAGCGTCCGACGATTAGAAGTCGGCGTTGCCCACGGTGCGCGGGTGCGGCAGGACGTCGCGGATGTTGCCCACGCCGGTCAGATACATGACCAAGCGCTCGAAGCCCAGACCGTAGCCGGCGTGCTTGCAGGAACCGTAGCGGCGC
The DNA here is from genome assembly GCA_048528725.1 of Collinsella sp. Classification (GTDB taxonomy): domain Bacteria; phylum Actinomycetota; class Coriobacteriia; order Coriobacteriales; family Coriobacteriaceae; genus Collinsella. The sequence goes on along the minus strand of DBGFLF010000316.1, from coordinate 4,414 downwards.
AGGTCAAGGTAGTACTTGTACTGCTCGGGTGCCATGCCCAGGTCCTTGATGCGGGCCTCGAGCAGATCCAGGCGCTCCTCGCGCTGGGAGCCGCCGATAATCTCGCCAATACCGGGAACCAGGCAGTCGGCGGCGGCGACGGTCTTGCCGTCGTCGTTCATACGCATGTAGAAGGCCTTGATCTCGGCCGGGTAGTCGGTTACGAAGGTCGGGCGCTTAAAGTGCTCCTCGGTCAGGAAGCGCTCGTGCTCGGTCTGCAGGTCGATGCCCCAGCTGACGGGGTAATCAAACTTGTGGCCAGCAGCGACTGCCTGCTCCAGGATCTCGACGGCCTCGGTGTAGGTAACGCGGGCAAAGTCAGAGTTTGCCACGTGGTCCAGGCGCTCGATCAGGCCCTTGTCCACAAACTTGTTGAGCATGTTAAGCTCATCGGGGCAGGTGGCCATAACGTCCTTAAGGACGTACTTGAGCATGGCCTCGGCGTTATCCATGTAGTCGTTCAGATCGGCAAAGGCCATCTCGGGCTCGATCATCCAAAACTCGGCGGCGTGGCGCGTGGTGTTGGAGTTTTCGGCGCGGAAGGTGGGGCCAAAGGTGTACACGTCGCCAAAGGCCATGGCAAAGTTCTCGGCATTGAGCTGGCCGGACACGGTGAGGCTTGCGTGCTTGCCAAAGAAGTCCTGGCTCCAGTCGACCTCGCCGGACTCGGTGAGGGGCGGATTTTTGGGGTCGAGTGTGGTCACGCGGAACATCTCGCCGGCGCCCTCGCAGTCACTCGTGGTGATGATGGGGGTGTTGACGTAAACAAAGCCCTGCTCCTGGAAGAAGCGGTGGATGGCGGCAGCCGCGACAGAGCGGATGCGGAACACGGCACGGAACAGGTTGGTGCGAGGGCGCAGGTGCTGCTGGGTGCGCAGGAACTCGACGGTTGCGCGCTTCTTCTGCAGCGGGTAATCCGGGGCGCTCGTGCCCTCGACCTCGATGGAAGTGGCAGAAAGCTCGAAAGGCTGGGGTGCATCGGGGGTCAGTTTGACGGTGCCGGTGCAAATGAGTGCGGCCGAGACGTTTTGATGGGCGATCTCGTCGTAGTTGTCGAGTGCCTCGCGGTTCATGACGACCTGCAGGTCGCGGAAGCAGCTGCCGTCGTTGAGCGTAACAAAGCCAAAGTTCTTCATGTCGCGGACGGACTTGACCCAGCCGGCGACGGTGACGGTCTGGCCGCCGAGCGACTCGGCATCGGCATAGAGCTGCGCGATTTTGGTGCGGTTCACGTATCCTCCCATAACGGTTGAATGATAGTTATCCATACAGTTCGATATTCTAGCAGCTCGGCTCATTTGAGCTATACAGATAAAGCATTGGCGGGATGGTTTTTCAAACGAAAAGCGCCCGCGGCCAAATGGTCGCGGGCGCTTGACGAGGTGCCTTTTGGCTGTGTGGCGTGGGGCCTGGCTACTTGGTCTTGGCAACCAGCAGCGGGTCGCCAAGCTTGACGAGCGGGTTGCCGCCGATAAGCGTTCCAGACTCGCCGACATGGTCGATGCTCTTAAGACGATCGAGCTCGGAGACGATGACGGTCACGATGTCCTCGTGACCAGCGGCCTTAATGGCCTCGCGGTCGAAGCTGATGAGCGGCTGGCCTGCCTTGACCACATCGCCCATCTCGACAAAGCGGGCAAAACCCTTGCCGTTCATTTCCACGGTGCCCAGGCCAACATGGATGAACACGCGCAGGCCGTCCTCGGTGATCATGCCGATGGAGTGGTTGGTGACAGTGGTGGCACCGATGCGGCCGTTGGCGGGCGCATAGATGGTGCCGGTAATGGGCTCGATGCCATAGCCCTGGCCAAGCATGCCCGAGGCGATCGTCTCGTCGGGAACCTCGTTCAGGTTGACGAGCACGCCGTTGACGGGGGCATAGATGACGCCTTCGCGGGTAGCGAAGCTTGCTGCGGGCGGAACGGACGCCTCGCCGGTCGAGGTGAAGGTGGACTTAAGCGAATCGAGCAGACCCATAGTTGCCTCCAACTTAAATAGGCGCATATCGCGCGTTTGGTTTGCCGGAAACGTTTCACATGTGTTTCGCGGCTTGGTCAACGCCCCTATTCTACGCTGCTCAACGATACCTCTGAACTGGGATTATGTGATATATCAGTTGAAGGGAAACTTATTGCCGGAGTGTTTCTGCGCCACGGGTTCAAGTGGGGTACGCTTGAAGGCGAAAAACAAGGGCGCTTAATTTGCGCGAAGGGAGCACATATGATTGTCGAGAACCATGCGCTGTGGGGCGAGGAGCCGACCGAGGATTATCCGGCGACCTTTACGTATCTGGGTGCCGAGCCGCTGCCCGACAAGCCCAATGGCCGCCGCCCCGCGGTGATCATCTGCGGCGGAGGCGGGTTCACGCATATCGCTCCGCACGAGCAGGACCCGGTGGCGTTTGCATTTTTGGACCGCGGCTACCAGGCCTTTGTGCTCAACTATGTCACGAGTTCTACGGGTGACGTGAGCTTTCCGCACCCCCAGGCAGATCTTGCCAAGATGGTCGCCACGGTGCGCGCCAACGCCGACGAGTGGCATGTCGATCCTAAGCGCGTGTGCGTCGTGGGCTTTTCTGCTGGCGGCATGATTTGCGCCTCGCTGGCAACACAGTGGAAGACCGGCCCCTTTGCGGCACTTGCCGGGGCGCGTCCGGACGACATTCGTCCCGATGCCGTGGTGCTGGGCTATCCATTGCTCGACTTTGCCTATGTGCGCGACATGCAGACGCGCGATCCGCGCATTGACTTGCGCGTGCCCAAGACGGGCGGCAAGACGGGACGCGATTTGCTCAACGACTACCTGTCGATGGTGACGGGCGGCGAGGCAACTGACGAGCATCTGGCCGACATCTGCCCCACCACGCATGTTTCGCGTCAGATGCCACCGACCTTTGTGTGGGGCGTGTCCGACGACAAGACGGCGCCGATCGCGCAGGTCTACCCGTTTGCGCAGCGCATGGCCGAGGAGGGCGTTGCATGCGAGATGCACGTCTTCGACCAGGGTGGTCACGGCCTTTCGCTCGGCAACGCCAACACCGCGGTCGACAACGAGGACAAGCAGGTGGCAGTCCGTCCCTGGATCCGCCTGGCCTTCCGCTTTCTGGAGCGCCATCTGTAAGAGGACGGGCATCCCAGCCCTTCAATAACTTGCGGTGAAATAGCTCCGATCTGGGGCATCAACCAGCCCATCCAGGAACTATTCCACCGCAACTTTGTTTTTGATGTCCCGTCTGGAAACTGCATCCCAGTTTTGCCTTTCAAGGTGGGACGCAGTTTCCCATAGGGCCTCGACTGGGAAAGCGCGTCCCGTTTCGAGCGGGGATTCTGGGATGCATTTTCCGTAAGAGGCCTGTTAGGGAAACCATATCCCGTTTCGAGCCAGAATTCTGGGATGTAGTTTCCCCGAGAGGCTCATCGGGAAACTATGGCCCTGAACTCTCCTGCCTGTCCCCATCGCACCGATCTGTCGATTGAACGTCGTTGTGTGTTCGCGCTATCATGCATGGTTACAATTGGTTAGCCATGGCAAACGGTTAGCCATGGTGAACATAAATACAACGCCCTGTGGGCGCCGGGGGAGGAACACGGACGTGAAGCTCGATACACTCGAGATTGGAAAGGACGCCGTTGTCGCATCGGTGACATCCGATGATCAGGCACTCCGACAGCATATTTTGGACATGGGCCTAACGCCGGGCACCGAAGTCACCATGATGAAGTACGCCCCTATGGGCGACCCGCTCGAGATCCGCCTGCGTGGCTACGAGTTGACACTGCGCAAGGACGATGCCGCTCGCATCGAGCTCGTGGGCATTCACGACACCGATACGGGTCCGCGCGCTAACGCCGCAATCGGCACGACGGAGCATCCGGCCCTGGGCGAGGGGACGTATTCGCCCCGTGCGGCAAAGACGGCCGTGCCCGAGGGCGCGCCGCTGCACTTTGCCCTCGCCGGCAACCAAAACTGCGGCAAGACCACGTTATTCAACCAGCTGACGGGCTCCAACCAGCACGTCGGTAACTTTCCCGGCGTGACGGTCGACCGCAAAGATGGCACCATCCGTAACCATCCCGAGGCGAGCGTTACCGACCTGCCTGGCATTTACTCCCTGTCGCCGTACACGGGCGAAGAAATCGTCAGCCGCCAATTCATCTTGGACGAAGATCCCGACGCCATCATCGACATCATCGACGCCACCAACATCGAGCGTAACCTGTACCTGACGCTGCAGCTCATGGAGCTCGACCGTCCGATGGTCATCGCGCTCAACATGATGGACGAGGTAACCGCCAATGGCGGCGCCGTAGACGTCAACCTGCTCGAGAGCCTGCTGGGCGTGCCTGTTGTTCCCATTAGCGCTGCCCGCAACGAG
>DBGFLF010000315.1:0-11590 GCA_048528725.1 Collinsella sp. | reverse complement strand
ACGGGTCAACCTGCAGTGCGGCCCGAACCCCGTGAGGGCCGGCGCCTTTAGACGCGTGCCGGAAATCCAAGGGTTATACCCTAAGAGCAAACCACCCCTTTTAGGGGTGGTTTTGATTTGTTGAACACGTGGTCGCTACGTCCGTGCCGGGCCCAAACGGTCAGCAATCATCCGTAAACGGTATTTGTTCAAAAAAGAACAAAGATAAACAAATAATGGTTGCAGTCGATGTTCGAATGTGTTCAAATAAACATGAACAGTGAAGAACCGCACATTCAGATGCCCGGACCTGAACGCGATTCAACACTTCCAAACAGAAACTACGCACCTGCGTATCTCTCAAGGAGGATGTCATGAGGGTTGTAATCGCTTCCGATGCCGACGGTATGTCGATGAAGGAGTCCATCAAGGAGATGCTCATCGCCGACGGTCACGAGGTCGTCGACTATTCCGAGACCCCTGCCGCGGACTTTGTCGATTCCGCGACCGCCGTTGCCAAGGACCTGCTGGAGCACAAGGATTCCCAGGGCTTCGCATTCGATAAGTACGGCGTCGGCTCCTATATGGCCGCCGTCAAGATCAAGGGCATGGTCGTCGCCAACATTTCCGACGAGCGTTCCGCCTACATGACCCGCGAGCACAACGGCTCGCGCATGGTCACCATGGGCCCGGGCGTTGTGGGCACCGAGGTCGCCAAGAAGATCGCCCGCGAGTTCCTGCGCGCCCAGTACGCCGGCGGCCGTCACCAGATCCGTGTCGACATGCTCAACAAGATGGCCTAACGAGAGCCACCGAGAACTCGAACTTCTACCTCAACTTGTGAATTCAGACGAAAGGACGTTCTGATGAAGAAGACCATCGCAATCGGTTGCGACCATATCGTTACGGACGAGAAGATCTATCTGGCCGACCGCCTGGAGCAGGCTGGCTACAAGGTGCTCGACTGCGGCACCTACAGCCACACCCGTACGCACTATCCCATCTACGGTAAGGCCGTGGGCGAGGCCGTTGCCAGCGGCAAGGCCGACTTTGGCGTGGCCCTGTGCGGCACCGGCATCGGCATCACCAACGCCGTCAACAAGGTTCCCGGCGCCCGCTGCGCCTTGGTCCGCGACATGACCTCTGCCCTGTATGCCCGTCGCGAGCTCAACGCCAACATCGTGGGCTTTGGCGGCAAGATCACCGGCGAGTTCCTGATGGCCGACATCATGCTTGCCTTCCTGGAGGAGCCCTACGACAAGACTCCCGAGCATGATGCCCTGATTGCCAAGATCGATGCGTGCAATAAGGCCGACGCCGAGGCTCAGGCCGACCCGCACTTCTTTGACGAGTTCCTCGAGAAGTGGGACCGCGGCGAATACCACGATTAGCGGGTATCCGGTGTAATTAACTAGTCCGTTGACGGCTCGCGTTTCTGTGAGGGGGCGCGGGCCGGTTTTCTATCAGCCCTATTGACTTGGCGGGCTGTCGTAAGAAAGGGAAGGCTCCTATGGAGTTTGTTCTTGATAACGGTTCAATTCGTGTGGCGTTGAGCACGGCTGGCGGATCGTTCACTTCTATTGCGGCCAACGGCCGCGAGTACCTGTGGCAGGGTGACCCGGCGGTCTGGTCGGGCCAGGCACCCATTTGCTTCCCGATCTGTGGCGGCCTTCGCGACGGTCATGCAATGACCATGGGCGGCCGCGAGGTTAAGCTCGCCCGCCACGGCTTTGCTCGCAAGCAGGAGTGGAAACTCGAGGAACAGAGCGACAACATGGTTGCGCTGAGCCTAAGCTCTGCCGACCATGCCGAGTTGCTCGAGCAGTACCCGTATCCGTTTAAGATCGTTGCTCGTTACACGATCGATGCGGCAAAGGTGGCCGTTTCGTACGAGGTGACCAATGAGGGCACCGAGGATATGCCGTTCTTTGTGGGCGGTCACCCTGGCTTTAAGTGCCCGCTTGACGAGGGCGAGTCCTATGACGACTACGAGCTCCGTTTTGAGCAGCGCGAGGCCGCCGAGCTCTGTACTGCCGTTCCCTCGACGGGCCTGATTGATGTTGAGCATCGCAGCAAGAACCCGATGGTTGGCCATGACCTGCCGCTGACCCACGGGCTTTTCGACTTTGCAGAGACCATCTTCGATGTGCTCGAGAGCCGTGTTGTTACGCTGACCAAGAAGACCGAGGACAAGGGCGTGCGCCTGACGTTCCCCGATATGCCGTACCTAATTGTGTGGAGCAAGCCCGAGGGCGACTTTGTGGCCGTGGAACCGTGGGGTGGCTTGTCCACCTGCTCCGACGAGGACGATATCCTGGAGCATAAGCGCGGCTGCCTGGTTGCCAAGCCGGGGGAGACCGTTACCCGCGGCTTTGAGATCGAGATCCTTTAACGAGCTATCGTATGTTTGGGGCCGCGCGTGTCGTGCCCCGGAACAGGAGTTCAATATGATTCTGACCGTTACCATGAACCCGTCGATTGATACGCGCTATCAGCTCGACAAGCTGGTCATCGACGATGTTAACCGCGTAACGCCCGAAAAGACCGCTGGTGGCAAGGGTCTCAACGTGAGTCGCGTGCTGCTGCAGCTGGGCGACGACGTGCTCGCGACCGGCCTGCTTGGCGGTCACATGGGTGCCTATATGGCCGAGCTCATGGATGCCGATGGCGTCAAGAACGACTTTGTGCCCATCGCCGGTGAGACGCGCATCTGCCTGAATATTCTGCACGAGGGCAATCAGACCGAGCTGCTGGAGAGCGGCCCGCAGATCGCCCCGGCCGAGCTCGAGGCCTTTACGGCCAAGTTCGCCGAGCTTGCAGCGAAGGCGGACGTTGTGACGCTTTCGGGCTCGCTGCCGCGTGGCGTCGATGCCGGCTACTATGCCGAGCTCGTCAAGATCGCCGAGGAGGCGGGCGCCAAGGTGCTGCTCGACACCTCGGGCGCATCGCTGGAGGCCGCGCTGGAGTCCGACGCTAAGCCTGAGCTCGTAAAGCCCAACCTGACCGAGATTAACGGCCTGCTGGGTACGTCCTTTACGACTGATGATGTCGATGCCCTGCGCGAGGCGCTCGCCGCCGATGACCGTTTTGCCGGTATCCCCTGGGTTGTCGTTTCGATGGGCGCTGCCGGTTCGGTGGGCTTCCATGAGGGCCGTGCGTTCCGTGCCAAGACGCCCGCGATTGCGGCTGTGAACGCGACGGGTTCCGGCGACTCGACCATCGCCGGCTTTGCGCATGCCATCGCTGCCGGTGCCGACGACGTCACGGTGCTCAAGACCGCCAATGCCTGCGGCAAGCTCAACGCCATGGATCCCAAGACCGGCCACCTGGTCATGGACCGCTGGGACGAGATCTACAACAGCGTTGTCGTGACTGAACTGTAGGAGTCGCGACACCGAACACTTAAAAACGGCGCCCGTCGGCGATGTTGCCGGCGGGCGCCGTGGTCGTGTAGGCGCTATTTGTTAAGTGCGTGCGTTCGAGCTCGCGTGCTACAGCGAGTCGATAAAGCGCTGCTGGGCGGCGCGTCCTGCCTCGTCCCACTTAAAGACTCCGGCGTTGTCGAGCACGTGGCCAAACACCACGCCCACCTCCTCGTGCAGGATGTCGATGGCGTTGTCCGCCGTAAGCTCGTCGGCGCGGCGGGCAAAGACATCCTCGGCCCATGCGGCGTGGCTGCGACAAAGGTCGTCGCCCTCGAGCGCGCCGGCAAGGTCGTAGCTGGCATCGGCCTTGGCTGCCAGCAGGTGCTCGCGGACAGCGCCAAGCTCGGGAACCAGGCGCGGCGGAAGAATAGCCAGGCCCATGACCTCGATCAGGCCGATGTTCTCCTTTTTAATATGGTGATACTCGGCATGCGGGTGGAACACGCCCAGCGGATGCTCGTCGGTCGTGATATTGCAGCGAAGCGCCAGGTAGGTCTCGTAGATCTCGCCGCCGGCATTGCCGCGGGAATCGACGCGGCGGATGACGGGCGTCACGGTGTTGTGCGCTACGCCGTCGGCTGTGTGCGCGACGATGCCAACCGACTCATCGGTCCACTCGCGCCAAGCGAGGATAATCTTCTCGGCAGCGTCGAGCAGCTGAGCGCGGTCATGCGAGCGCAGGCGCAGCACTGAAAGCGGCCATTGCAGCACAGTGCCGCTGACCTGGTCAAAGCCGGGAACGCTAAACTGCGAGACCTCGGCGGCATGCATCATGGGGAACTCGTGCGCACCGCCCTGGAAGTGGTCGTGCGAAAGAATCGAGCCGCCCACGATGGGCAGGTCGGCGTTGGAGCCAATAAAGTAGTGCGGGAACAGGTCCACAAAGTCGAGCAGGCAGGTCAGTCCCTTACGGTCGACGTGCATCGGGCGATGCTCGGAGCTCATGGCAATGCAGTGCTCGTTAAAGTACGCATACGGGCTGTACTGGAAGCCCCAGCGCTCGCCGTCGAGCTGGATGGGGATAACGCGCAGATTCTGGCGGGCGGGGTGAGCGCCGCCGTCGGCTGCAGCGGAGCGTCCGGGATAGCCCTCGTTTTCGATGCAGAGCTGGCAGGCGGGATACTTCTCGCCCGTGTTTTTGGCGGCGCCGGCCGCGGCAATATCGCGCGGGTCCTTTTCGGGCTTTGACAGGTTGATGGTAATCTCGAGGTCGCCCCAGTTGGTGGGGGTGCTCCATTTGATGTTGCGCGCGATGGCGGCACGGCGCACGTAGCCGGCGTCGCAGCACAGGCCGTAGAACCAGTCGGTCGCGGCGCGGGGCTCGTTGACGCCCATACGTCCGTTGAATTCCTCGTTTACAACCGAAGGCCTCGGCATCAGCACGCCCATGATGCGCATGGCGATGCGGTCGCGGCCCGATGCCGTGTCCTCGGCGGCACCGTTGACAACGGCGGCCTCGGAAAGCGCGGCAAGTGTGCCTTCAAGGTCAAAGTTGGGCAGGGTGTCGGGGTGCAAGAGCGAGAGCTTCTCGACCCGGAGCGCCCAGGCCATGTCGAGCGCCGGGCCCGTAGCACCGATGCACTCGAGAATGGTGTTATACGCCCAGATGCGATCGTCCTGGCCGATCATCGATCGGTGGATAGCGTACTCGATCAGGTTCTGCGCGGCCTCGCGCACGTCAGTCATTACAGCCATGCCGCGTAAGCCCCCTTGTCAGAAATTGCGTAGTGGCGGGCAGAGCCCTCGCCCAGCCAGCCGTTCATCTTGGTGATAAAGGTGTCGACCAGGTCGAGCGGCACGAAGGCCTGGATGGTGCCACCAAAGCCGCCACCGTGGATACGGACGGCGCCACGGCCGTCGAGCACGTGCTCGGCCAGTGCCAGGGCATACATCGAGGGCTGCTCGGAGCCCAGCTTGGCAACGACATTCTGTAGGTACATGGCAGAGCTGGCGCCGGACTCGCGCGTCAGGACCAGGAACTGATCGATGTCGCCGGCGTTCAGGGCAGCCCAGCGCTTGTCGACCAGGCCGTTTTCGTACCAGTAGTGAACGGCGCGCAGACAGGCGCGGTCGCCCAGCTTGGCGCGCAGCTCGGGGAGCTTGGCGTCAAAGTCGGCAACATCGACCTCGCACAGGCGTTCCTTGCCAAACTCGGCGGCGACGTCCTGCATCTCGCGCGGAACGGCGGCGTAGTCGTCGGTGGCTGCCACGTGGTCGGCACCGACCTTAACGAGCACGAGCGCATAGCCGTGATCCTCAAAGTTGAGCTCGAGCTTCTGGGTTTTAGGCTGAGCCTGGTCCTCAAAGTCCATGTAGGCAAGGCCGCCCAGGCACACGGCGGCCTGGTCCATCAGACCGCAGGGCTTGCCGTAATAGTTGTTCTCGGTGCGCTGGCTCATCTGCGCGAGCGCGACGGGCTCGATGGCGGGTGCGCCCCAGAGGGTTTCCATGGCGCGACCGTACGCGGCCTCGACGGCGGCAGAGCTGGAAAGACCGCCGCCCGAGGGGACGGAGCAGGTGAAGGCGAAATCGAAGCCGTGGGGCTCAACGCCAAGGGCTGCAATCTCGTGGGCCATGCCGCGGACGAGGCTCGCGGACGTGCCCTTCTCGGACTCTTGAATATCCAGCGTGTCGAGCATGATTTCAAACGTAGGATAGCCCTCGTCGGCGACGCGAATCTTGTTGGAGTCGGTTGCCACGGCGATGCCGTCAACGGCGACATCGAGCGAGCCGGCGATAACGTGGCCACCCTCGTGGTCGGTGTGGTTGCCGCTGATCTCGGAGCGGCCGGGCGCGTGCACGTAGAGCACCTGGCGGTCGCCGATGGGGCCAAACTCCTCTTCGAACAGCTTGGTGAGCGTGGCGAATGTCTTTTCGTCGGGGGTGGTCATGGGAGTCCTTTCCTTGGCGCGCCCGGGTGGGTTTTGCGTCGTTATGAGTACGTTAACAACTTAAAGCGGCATGAACCAAGTGTTCACGATACCGCACGTTACGGGCTATGTTAACGTACTCATAACACATCGCTTGTCACTTTTTGAGAATCTGGTAATCGGTAGAAATACAGCCGTGAACGGTACTGCCGTATGGACTTATAAAGCAGAAGAGATGCAGATAGAAAAAGTAGAGTACGTTAACATGCGTCCGACGATAGCGGGCCTCGGCGCGGGGTGTATTTCTGCCCGGGCCGGCATGCACGCTATTTTGATCTCGCAAGGGTGAAGGTGATCTTGTGGCAAGGCGCCCCTCCAACGATACCAGTTCGCGTCCGGTTTCCATGGCCGACGTCGCCCGCGCTGCTGGCGTTTCGCAGCAGACGGTCTCGCGCGTCGCCAACGGCTTGCCCAACGTTAACGAGCAGACGCGCCAGCGCGTGCAGGCCGCTATGCAAGAGCTCGGCTTTCGTCCGAGTTATGCCGGTCGCTCGCTGCGCGACGGCCGTTACCATTCGGTCGGCCTATGCATCAACGATGTCACCAAGTTTGGCAACCTCTCAATGATTGACGGCATCGCCAGCGCTGCTCGCGAGCATAATTGCGCCATCACGCTGGTCGAGATGTCCAAGACCGAGGAATTCTCACTTGCCGAGGCCACGCGTCGTATGGCCGCATTGCCGGTGGACGGTATCATCATCGGCATGAGCCGCATGGCGCCCGATTTTGAGACGTTTGATCCACTGCCGGGCATTGGCACGGTCATCGTTACCATGTACGCGCATCCGCGCGTGACCACGGTCGATTCCGACCATTACGGCTGCTCGCTCTTGCTTATGGATCACCTGTTTGAGCTGGGGCACGAGCAGATTCGCTATATTGGCGGCCCGTCGTTCTCGGTCGACGAGCAATTTCGTCGAGCCGGTTGGCAGGATGCGCTCGAGCGTAAACACATCGAGCCGGCAGAGCCGCTCGAGGGCGACTGGTCTGCCAACAGCGGCTACGAGGCCGGCAGGTACCTGGCCGAGCACGATCGCGCCATGACGGCGATTTATGCGGCAAACGACCAGATGGCAAATGGCGCGATTGCAGCGCTGCGCGATAGCGGTCTGCGCGTGCCCGAGGACGTGAGCGTGGTGGGCGTCGACGATTCGCTCGATGATTTTGTGGCACACAACGAGCTTACGACCGTGCGATTCGATCTACATCAGCGCGGACGCGAGGTATTCGAGCATGCGGTTCCCGAGGCGGGTACGGCGGGCAAAACCGTTGCCATTCGTATTCCCGGCCAGCTCATTATTCGACATAGCACGGCGATACCACGCTCATAGTTTGCGCAGGTAAACGGCGATTTATCGTATTTCAATAACAATCGGTAAGGATGCCGGCAGATAACAGTTGGAATGCTGCCGAGTGCTATGATAGACGGGTTATTTTGTCTATCTAGGAGGCTTTGCCTGATGGAGATCACCAAGGATATCCGCTACGTTGGCGTCGACGATCACGACATTGACCTGTTCGAGGGCCAGTACGATGTGTCCGAGAACGGTATGGCATACAACAGCTACGTTATCTTGGGCGAAAAGATCGCTGTCGCCGATTCGGTCGATGGTGGTTTTGTTGACGAGTGGCTCGGCAACCTCGAGGCCGCGCTCGATGGACGTACGCCCGACTACCTGGTTATCCATCACATGGAGCCCGATCACTCTGCTGGCATCGCCGCCTTTATGGAGCGCTACCCCCAGGCACAGATAGTGGCCAGCATGGGCGCCTTCCGCATGATGGTCAACTACTTTGGCACCGACTACCCCGAGCGTAAGATGGTCGTCAAAGAGGGCGACGTGCTCGACCTGGGTGGCCACAGCCTAACGTTTATCGGCGCCCCCAACGTGCACTGGCCCGAGGTGATCTTCTCCTACGAGGCCACCGATAAGGTGCTCTTTAGCGCTGACGGCTTTGGCAAGTTCGGCGCCAACGACATCGAGGACCCGGAAGGCTGGGCCTGCGAGGCACGCCGTTACTACTTTGGTATCGTCGGCAAGTTCGGCAAGTTCGTGCAGGCCGTGCTCAAGAAGGCTGCCGATCTGGACATTCAGATCATCTGTCCGCTCCACGGCCCCGTGCTGACCGAGAACCTGGGCTACTACCTCGACACTTACAACACCTGGTCGAGCTATCAGCCCGAGGACGAGGGCATCACGATTGCCTACGCGAGCGTCTACGGCCATCTGAAGGCTGCCGTCGAGGAGCTCGCTTCTGCGCTCGAGGCTCGCGGCCAGAAGGTCTCCGTCTTTGACCTGGCTCGCGACGATATGGCCGAGGCCGTTGAGGACGCGTTCCGTTACGACCGCCTGGTGCTTGCATCCATCACCTATCAGGGCGAGATCTTCCCGTTCATGAGCACCTTCATCCACACGCTCGCCGAGCATGCCTACCAGAACCGCACGGTGGCGCTCGTCGAGGCCGGCTCCTGGGCGCCCGCTGCTGCCAAGGTTATGACCAAGGAGCTCGAGGGCATGAAGGACATCATCCTGGCGCAGAACAAGGTGACCGTCCTGGGTTCGCTCAACGACGCATCGCGCGCCCAGATCGAAGCTCTCGCCGACGAGCTGTCCAAGTAACAACGGCTCGCTTCTACCGTCAAAACCGCCACAAAGGTGACAGGCACCTTTGTGGTGGTTTTTCCATTTCGGGATCCGATTGTCTCAATCTGTAACATCTGGGCGTCTAAATCGTCTCTAAGTGTTACAGGTTTAGATTAAGGGCGGGGGTCGAGCGGGATTATCTCTATCTGTAACAGTTAGCCGGCTTTTAAGGGCCTAGTTGTTACAGATTGAGACAAACTGGCGGAGCGAACCGCCGTGTCGCTCAAACCATCACAAAGGTGACTGTCCCCTTTGTGGTGGTTTTTGGTTTTAGGTGGTGGCGATGATGAGGGTTGGGGCGTCGATGTCGGTGACCTCGGTGATTGAGGTGGCGACGGTGTGATCGGGGTCGCGGTCCATCACGATGGAGTCGACATCGGCAAGCTCGGCAAAGCGGTACATGCCGCGTCCGTTGACCTTGCTGGCGTCCATGAGGGCGACGCTTTGATGGGCCGCGGTGATCATAGCCGTTTTGGTCTCGGCCATCTGGGGAAAGTCGGTCGTAAAGCCGCAGCTGGGGACAAAGGCGCCGGGGCACATGACGGCCAGATCGGCATGGACCATTTGGAGCGCCTGCATAGTGAGCGGTCCGTACAAATAACGATGGCCTTTGCGCAGCGCCCCGCCCAGCATGACGACATCGACCGAGGGCATGCTCTCGTCGATGTAATCGGCAATGGTAATGTCGGCCGTGATGACGGTGATGCCGTTGCGCTGGTCGAGGAGCCGGACAAACTCGAGTGCCGTGGTGCCCGAGTCGACGAGCAGCGTGTCGCCGTCATTGACGAGCTCGATGGCGCTTTGCGCGATGGCTTGCTTGGCGGCGACGTTGACATTGATGCGGCGATCCTGCGTGGAGACGGTCAGGCGTTTGTGGAGCGAGACGGCACCGCCGTGCGTGCGGCGCAGCTTGCCTGCTTCGGCGAGCGCGTCCAGGTCGGCGCGGGCGGTGACGGAGGACACGCCAAAGGTCTGGGCGATTTCTGCTACCTGCACCGAGGCATTATGATCGAGCATTTCCATAATGGCGGTACGGCGTTCGTCGGCAAAAGCGCGGTTGGTGGCTTGGGCCATGCTTGCTCCATTCTCGGCTAAATTTGCAGGAATTGTGTTGACTCTATTTTCGTTCATTTTCTTTTTGAGTAAGAAAACACCTTTCGATTACTTATCTTTTCTATAAAAGAAAGACGCTGAACGCCCAAAATTCAATATCGAACATGTCCACTCGGCTCATATTCCTTCCGTTTACTTTTCAAAAACGACTGTATTGACCTGCATGGGCTCAATATCTCGCGCGTGTAAAGCCGCTGAATTTCATACAATGAGCGCAGAAAAACGCAAGGTAAAACGCCTTGTGAACAACTACGCCCGATGTCCAGATGCGGGCGAGGGAGAGGAGCAAACGCTCATGGCACTTGTTACCACCGAAAAGATGCTCAAGGACGCTCAGGCCGGCCACTACGCTGTTGGCGCTTTCAACGTCGAGAACCTCGAGTTTGTTATGGCCGTTCTGGCCGCTGCCGAGGAGACCAAGTCCCCCGTCATCATGCAGACCACCCCGGGCACCATCAAGACCGCTGGTCTGGACTACTTCTACGGCATGGTCAAGGCTGCCGCCGAGCGCGCTTCCGTGCCCGTCGCTCTGCACCTCGATCACGGCGATGGCTATGACCGCTGCATGCAGGCTTTCCGCACGGGCTACACCTCTGTCATGATCGACGGTTCGCACGAGTCCTTCGAGGACAACATCGCCCTGACCAAGTCCGTCGCCGATGCTGGCCGCGCCATGGGCGTGCCCGTCGAGGCCGAGCTCGGTAAGGTTGGCGGCAAGGAGGACGACGGTCCCGCGGTTGAGGGCGAGAGCCCCTACACCGATCCTGCCGAGGCCAAGGAGTTCGTCGAGCGTACCGGCTGCACCTCCCTCGCAATTGGCGTTGGCACCAGCCACGGCGTGTACACGAGCGATCCCCACATCGAGCAGTCCGTGGTCAAGGCCATCCGCGACGCCGTCGACGTGCCGCTGGTTCTGCACGGCACCTCCGGTGTGCCCGATGAGCAGGTTGCCGAGGCTGTGAAGAACGGCATCTGCAAGGTTAACTACGCCACCGAGCTGCGTCAGGCCTACACCAAGGGCTTCATGGCCTACATGGCCGAGAACCCCGCCTGCTTCGATCCCAAGAAGCCGGCCAAGGAGGGCATGCGTGAGATTACCGAGCTGGTTAAGATCCGCATGACCAACCTCAACTCTGTGGGCAAAGCAGAGTAACAGCAAGGGTACTCCGACTCGCTACATATCCCGGGGAGGGACGAGGGCTTAGTTCCCCAATCGTCCTCGGGCATGCAAAAAGCCTCGCTGTGCACTTCGTGCGGCGAGGCTTTTTGCCCCCTGCGGAAAGATTGGGGAACTAAGCCCTCGTCCCTCCCAAGTTGACCTTCTCGAGGTCGTCGCCCTTGTGGCGTTAGGACTGCGAATTTGGGATGGGAGGGTTACTTGGTTGTTAGGGTTAACAGGTCGTTGGGGGTTTTGAGGTTGTAGGTGGCGTTTGGGATGTTTTGGTGTGATCCCCATGCCGCTCTGGCAAAACTGACCCCTGCCGAAGTTGCGCATTGT
>DBGFLF010000314.1:0-1984 GCA_048528725.1 Collinsella sp. | reverse complement strand
AGCATGCTTGCCCGTAAACTCGTTATAGGTATCAATAAGCGCCTTCACGGCCGGATCGTCGGCAGACACCGAGAACGGCACCTTCGCGCGACCCAGCTGGCACGTCACGCCAAAACGGCCCACGAGCGGGTCGAGCTGCTCGCGGATAGTATCGGCACTCGTGCTGTCGGGGAAGCGCACGTCGATGACCTGCTCAATATGGCCATCCGCCACGCGGATGACGCCAGCGTTGCAGGTAAGCGGGCCAAACGCCGGGCTCGTCGCGTCGATACCCAGGCCGCGGCCATAGGCGTCCGCATGCACAAAGGCCAGGAACTTGACGAACTCATGCTCGGCAGGCGTCAGCAGGCGCTCGTCGCGTGCACCAAACGCGTCCTCGGCCTCGCGCAGATACGACACGATCAGGCCGACGGCATTGATCGTTCCCTCGGGCATCGAAGCATGGCCACCGATACCGTGGGCGAAAATCTGCGCATGGCCATTATCAAGCGCCGTGATCTCCAGACGATCGGCGTTCTCGACCGGCGCCGGCAGCTCATCGGCGGCAATCGCGAGCTCGCAGATGGACTGCGACGGAATGGCATTGCTCGCCTCGGAGCCGCTCCACGACACGATGCGCCCGCCGTCGATCTTGGGGCTCACGAACGTCGCCCCAAACTGGCCTTTCTCGGCATTGCAGACCGGGAACTCGGCATCGGGCGTAAACAAAAAGTCGGGGTCTGCGTGATTCTCCAGATAATGGTGAACGTCGGACATGCCCACTTCCTCATCGCAGCCCAGCAGCGCGCGGAAGGTATAGCGCGGCACAATGCCGTGCTTGAGCAGGTAGGCACCGGCGTAGAGCGACAACACCGCCGGACCCTTGTCATCAATCACGCCACGGCCGAGCAGCCAGCCCTCGCGACGCTCCATCGCAAACGGGTCGGTGTTCCAGCCGGGGCCGGCGGGCACCACGTCCACGTGGCAGATGGTCGCGAGCTGCTTGTCGCCGCGACCCGGGATATCGGCAATGCCCACATAGCCCTCGTCGTCGCTCGTCTGGTAGCCGAGCTTTTGCGCAATGCCGAGTGCGCAATCGAGCGCATCACGAACCGGGCGGCCAAACGGCGCGCTAGGCTCCGCATCGGCAGCAACGGCTACGGACGGATAACTCACCAGCTGCTCGATATCGGCGACGACGTCCTCCCAGACCTCGTCGACATACTCGGTAACGCTCTGCTCCACCTGATTCATGGACGACCTCCTTACCAATGAGCGACGGGTACGCCCGCCCCTCACATTACGTCTATTAGATAGCGAAAAGTTTAGCAAGCTCGGCCACCGAGTGCACCACTGCATCGGCACCCGCCGCCTCGTGCTCGCCCGGCGCCGCCGCACCCGAATAGATGCCAATGCACGGCACGCCCATCGCGTGCGCGCCCTCGACGTCATTAAAGCGATCGCCAATCATCACGGCCTCGTCCGCGGTCGCGCCCAGGGCCGCCAGCGCATCGCGGACCGAATCCGCCTTGGTCTCGCGGCCCTGCGGCGGATTCATGCCAACCACGGCCTCAAACTGAGAAAGTCCCAGCTCTCCCACCATGTCGATACACTTCACCTCCATGCGTGACGTTGCCACGGCCAAGCGATGCCCCTGCGCGACAAGGCCATCGAGCAGCTCGGGGATTCCATCGAACACGGGATACTCTTCCGGTCCCAGCTCATCAAAAAAGGCACGGTACTCGTCAGCCACCACAAGCGACTCCTCGCGGGAGAAGCCATAAAAGTCGTGAAAGCTCTTCCACAGGGGCGGCCCGATCATGCGGCGCAGGTCACCCATCTGCGCCTCCGAAAACCCGCGCGCAGCCAGCGTCTTGCGCGTCGAGGTCATCACCGCCCGACCCGTATCTGCCACCGTGCCGTCAAAATCGAACAGCACGACCGGCCGCTTGTATATCTCCAACGCCTCCATCGGCATTCCTCTTCCCCAGTTGATGATTTCCAC
>DBGFLF010000313.1:0-4197 GCA_048528725.1 Collinsella sp. | reverse complement strand
GAGGCAGAAGACGCCTTTGGCATGAACATGGGGGCGGCGTTTGAGGGCTTCGTTGCCCAAGAGCTCAAAGCTCATGGATTTAGATTGCGCTACTTTACATCGAAAAAGGTTGGCGAGCTCGATTTTGTTGAGGAGACGCTCGATGGGGAAGTGCTTGCTATCGAGGTCAAATCGGGCAAGAGCTTTAAGTCCCACGCGGCGCTCGATAACGCACTGGCAATGAAGGGCTACGGAATCGAGCACGCCCTGGTACTTGCGGAATGTAATCTTCACCGCGATGGTGACGTGCTGTATCTGCCCATCTTTATGGCAGGGCTTTTGGAGCCGTAACGCGTTGCCGGCTTTTGCAGCCGCCCCCGACCCTCGCTACTCGTCGTCTCCGTCGTTGGGGTCGCCCTTGAGGGTGTTGATGTCCAGGTACTGGTTGTCGTCCTCTGCTTTCTGCGTTGCCGATTCGGATGCGGTTGGGCCGCGGAACAGCTGGAATCCCTCAAACGCAATGGCGCCGAGCAGGGCAATGACAATGGCGATAAAGGCAACCTTGACTGCCTGCGGAAATTCCGAGAAACGCAGCGCCTTTTCCTCGGCGTAATAATCGGCGAAGCGCTCTTCGCCCGTACTTTTGGTATACGCCGGCGCGGACGCGGCCTCCGGGTCATATTCCGGTGCGGGCGTGGCAGCGTACGGATCGTTGAGATAATCGCTCGATGCGGTGCCATAATCCTCGGTCTCGATGCGACCGTTGCCAGCATAGCCATCGGAATAATCGGAATATGCCGCACCGCCCTCATGGTCCGCGGCGCCCGTGTTGGCGGCAAAAAGCGGGTTAACTGGAACGTCGAGCGCCGGCATGCCGGTAGAGGTCTCATCCAGATCGGCTGCAGCCCAGGAATCGTAGGCAACCTGATGGGCAACGGGCTCATCGAGCCTTGCGACCGGAGGCTTGCGTGCCGCAGGAACAGGCAACTGCTGGGCGCTGTACATAACAGTGCTGTCGGCCGATTTGCCCTGCGTCGCTGCTGCGAGAAATGCCGCCGTCTCGGATGGGTCACTTGCGGGGCGGGGAGCGGGCGTGGGCGCCGAAGTGGGTGCGGGTGTAGGCGCAGGAGTCGGCGCAGATGCGGGCTTAGGCGCAAGTGCGGGATTGGGACTTGACGGGCGAGCCCCGCCGCTCATGAGTTCGTCGGCGGTCCACGGGCGATCATCCATCACGTCGTCAAGGCTCAGCGAAAACAGGTCGTCTTCACCCTCATCGAACATGCGGTGCACATGTCCACCAATTGCCGGAATCAATCCGCGACCGGTGCATGATGCCTTGCTCAACGCCATTCTGTTCCATCCTTTCGAAATACTAATGACATCGATTATATGGAACTTCCCAAGCTGCTCGGTCTTGGATTCGTGCTTTCCAGAACTCGCGCTCAAAAGGGGAGGGGCAATCCAGGCGAGTGCCTACTTGTCGCCGGCCGCCGCCTTGGCCTCATTGAGGTAGCTATAGAAGCTGTACTTGGAGATGCCAAAGAACTCGCAGGCACGCTCGCTCGACTTGGAAATGAGGAAGGCGCCGCGACGGTCGAGGTAGCCAATGGCGCGGATGCGCTCGTCTTTGGTCATAAGGGCTGCAGGCTTGCCCACGTACTGCTCGCACTCGCGCAGCAGATCCTCGAGCAGGTCGCCGATGTTTTTGGTGATGGGCTCGGGCTCGGTGTATCCCTTGTCGCCTGTGCCGGTGAGCGCGTCGAGCGAACGCTCAAAAGCCTTCATAAGCGTAATGTCAAAGTTGATGCCCAAAATGCCGACGGGCTTGCCCTCGTCGTTGCGGATAAAGATCGTCGACGATTTGAGCAGCTTACCGTCGGTGGTTTTAGTGAGGTACGGCTCGCGGTCGTGTACATCGGTGGCGCCCTCGTGCATGGACTCAAACACGATATGGCTGGGGCCGTCACCCAGTTTGCGCCCGCTGACGTGGCCGTTTTCAATCACTACGATGGAGTGGTCCACGTCATCGGTCTCCAGATCGTGGACGACGATTTCGCAGTTGGGGCCAAATTGGAGCGCCAGGCCGTGTGCAAGGCGCTTATAAAACTCAATCTGTGCGGGGGTCATAGGTGCCTTCCTAAAAATTAGTTTGGGCTCACTTTGCCATAAACCCCACTTGTTCGCAAATAACGAAAGCGTCGCTGCGTTATGTAACCGTTCGTCGGCGAAAAGGTACCGATTACGGCAACAAACAATTTGTTAGGTTTGCCAATCAAAAAGTGTGATAGAACAGTGCTAACAAACTTTTTGTTTGGCATCCACATAAAAGTTCAGCCGTGTGAATGGGATCGGGCTGAAACGCGTATGCGGGGGCCGGCAAGAGAGGACTTAAGGAGTTCACCGTATGGCCGATAAGATCCAGTGGGCGAGCAACACGATGCCCAAGAGCGATGACAAGCACTTGGGAATCATGAGTCTCGACCACGTGAAGAAGGCCCGTGCCTTCCACCAGTCGTTCCCCCAGTACACCGTCACTCCGCTTGCCCGCCTGGACGGCCAGGCCGCGCGCCTGGGCCTGTCCAACCTGTGCGTTAAGGACGAGAGCTATCGCTTTGGCCTCAACGCCTTTAAGGTCCTGGGCGGCTCGTTTGCCATGGCCAACTACATTGCCGACGAGACTGGCAAGGACGTTGCCGACTGCACCTTCGATTACCTGACCTCCGATCAGCTGGCCGAGGACTTTGGACAGGCCACCTTCTTTACCGCCACCGACGGCAACCATGGCCGCGGCGTGGCATGGGCTGCCAACAAGCTGGGCCAGAAGGCCGTCGTGCACATGCCCAAGGGTTCCACCAAGCCCCGCTTCGATAACATCGCCGCCGAGGGCGCCACGGTGACCATCGAAGAGGTCAACTACGACGAGTGCGTGCGCATGGCCGCCGCCGAGGCCGATGCCTGCGAGCGCGGCGTCATCGTTCAGGACACCGCCTGGGAGGGCTACGAGAAGATCCCGTCTTGGATCATGGAGGGCTACGGCACCATGGCTTCCGAGGCTGCCGAGCAGCTGCGCGAGATGGCCATCAACCGCCCGACGCACGTCTTTGTCCAGGCTGGCGTAGGCTCGCTGGCCGGCGCCGTGGTGGGCTACTTCACCAACCTGTATCCCGATAACCCGCCCACCTTCGTTGTGGTCGAGTGCGCTCCGGCCGCCTGCCTGTACAAGGGCGCTGCCGCCGGTGACGGCGACCCGCGCATCGTGGACGGCGACATGCCCTCCATCATGGCCGGCCTGTGCTGCGGCGAGCCCAACATCCTGGGCTGGGATATCCTGCGCAACCACACCACCGCCTTCGTGTCCTGCCCCGACTGGGTCACCGCTCGCGGCATGCGCACCCTGGGCGCTCCCGAGAAGGGTGACCCGCGCGTCATCTCCGGCGAGTCAGGCGCTGTGACCACCGGCCTGGTCGAGACCCTCATGCTCGATCCCGAGTACGCCGAGCTCAAGGAGCTCATCGGCCTGGACAAGACGAGCTCTGTGCTCTGCTTCTCCACCGAGGGCGACACCGATCCGGATCAGTACCGTCGCATCGTCTGGGAGGGCGAGTACCCCACCTGCTAGCAGGTCTGACCTGTCCGGAGGCAGCCGGAGGACTTTACTCCCTGCTCGGACAGTCCTGCTCGCACGGAGAGCACATTAAGTGCTCTCCGGCTCGTGCGGAACTCGCGACGGAGCAAAGTCCTCCGTCCGCCTCCTATGGTTACTTGCTTGTGGGGTGCTCGACCTCACGCTGCTCGGCACAAGTGATCTATCTGAAAGAAATCTACCTGTAGGTAAACCCTTGTAGAAAGGTTGACTGTTATGACTAAAGAACTCGATTTCGATGCTATCAAGGCTGCTGCTGAGTCCCATCGTGCTGATATGACGCGTTTTCTTCGCGCAATGATTAGCCACCCCTCTGAGTCCTGCGAGGAGGGCGAGGTTGTCGCCTGCATCAAGGCCGAGATGGAGAACCTTGGCTATGACGAGGTCAAGGTCGACGGCCTGGGCAACGTCATGGGCTTTATGGGCGAGGGCGACAAGATCATCGCCATCGACTCCCACATCGACACCGTCGGCATCGGCAACATCGAGAACTGGGATGCCGATCCCTATGAGGGCTACGAGACCGACGAGATCATCTACGGCCGCGGCGGCTCCGACCAGGAGGGCGGCATGGC
>DBGFLF010000312.1:0-2838 GCA_048528725.1 Collinsella sp. | reverse complement strand
CCTTTCTTTCCTATTCAGTCAAATGAATTGCTGAGCGAAGGCGGTTACGTAGGCCTCGTCGGCAAAACCTCGGCATCACCTGCGACTAGAATCTTCTGTCTCGATCTGTAACATCTAGCGGGCTAAATCGTCTCTACCTGTTACAGATTTAGACAAACTGCAGAAGCTGACCGAACAATCTCGATCTGTAACATCAGGCCCGGTTTTGGCTGCCTACCTGTTACAGATCGAGACAAACCGCCCCCAACCGCCACAAAGGTGCCTGTCCCCTTTGTGGTGATTGGCAGGCGGGTATCAAAAAGTGTCAGACGGGGCGGCTGTCGAGCACCTGCGTGCGAAAAGAAGTATCGGCCTGCGTCGCTGTCGTTGAGCGAGGCCCTATTTGCGGGGATACTGAAACCACGACAAACAGCGTGCGAAGGGATTGATACATGGCTTTCCGCAATGACTTCCTGTGGGGCGGCGCGACAGCTGCCAACCAGTGCGAGGGCGCCTATAACGTGGACGGCCGCGGCCTTGCCAACGTGGACGTGGCTCCGCACGGCCCCGAGCGCTATGCGGTGGTCTCCGGCCAGCGTAAAATGCTCGACTTCGAGGACGGCTATTACTATCCCGCGCAGACCAGCATCGATTTCTATCACCATTACAAGGAGGACATCGCCCTCTTTGCCGAGATGGGCTTTAAGACCTTCCGCATGAGCCTGGCGTGGACCCGCATCTTCCCCAACGGCGACGAGACCGAGCCCAACGAGGCTGGCCTGGCCTTCTACGAGGACGTGTTCCGCGAGTGTCAGGCGCACGGCATCGAGCCACTCGTGACCATCACGCACTTCGACTGCCCGATTCACCTCATCAAGGAGTACGGCGGCTGGCGCAACCGCAAGCTCATCGACTTCTACAAGAACCTCGCGACCACGATCTTCACCCGCTACAAGGGCCTGGTGAAGTACTGGCTTACCTTCAACGAGATCAATATGATTCTGCACCTGCCGTTTATGGGTGCCGGTCTGGTCTTTGAGGAAGGCGAGAACAAGGAGGCCGTCGAGTACCTGGCCGCCCACAACGAGCTCGTCGCCAGCGCTTGGGCAACCAAGATTGCCCACGAGATCGACCCCGAGGTCAAGATCGGCTGCATGCTCGCCGCAGGTAGCTACTACCCCTACAGCTGCCGCCCGGGCGATGTGCGCCAGGCGCAGCTCGACAATCAGGACAACTACTTCTTCGTCGACGTTCAGAGCCGTGGCTACTACCCGGCCTATGCCGTCAAGAAGCTCGAGCGTCTAGGCATCGATGTGGGCATGACGGACGAGGACCGCGAGATCCTGGCCACTAACACCGTCGACTTCATCAGCTTTAGCTATTACAGCACCCGTTGCTCCGCCGGTGCCAATAACCCCGATGTCGAGCGCACCCAGGGTAACGCCTTCGCCGGCGCCAAGAACCCCTACCTGCAGGAGAGCCAGTGGGGCTGGGCCATCGATCCACTGGGCTTCCGCATTACGCTCAACGACCTGTACGACCGTTATCAGAAGCCGCTGTTTGTGGTTGAGAACGGTCTGGGCGCCAAGGATGTTGTCGAGGAGGATGGTTCCATCAACGACGACTACCGTATCGACTACCTGCGCCAGCATATCGCCGCGATGCGCGATGCGGTGACCGAGGACGGCGTTGACCTGCTGGGCTACACCACCTGGGGCCCGATCGACCTGGTATCCGCCGGTACGGGCGAGATGTCCAAGCGCTACGGCTTTATCTATGTGGATCGCGACGACGCCGGCAACGGTACCCTCAAGCGTTCCAAAAAGAAGAGCTTCGACTGGTACAAGAAAGTTATTGCTTCTAATGGTGAGGACCTTTCCTAAGGAAGCTGAGACACTCAACTTCAGAGTCTCCTAACCAAAGCGCCCGGCGAGCAGTTTGTGCTCGTCGGGCGCTTTGCCGTCTACGGATTTTGGGACATGCGGCCCGTTTTTTGAGCCTGCCTGTCGGTACACTAAAAGCACTATGGGTACCCGCGAGCGACATATCGGCCATGCGGCCGCCCGATCCGCGCCGGTGGCGGATCCCAGGGGCGGCAGGCTCTTCGCCATGCCGCGATTCCTCGTTGGTATAACACATCAGGTGTACCGTCACCGCGTCTTTGCTATCGCCGGCGCCATCACCGTGCTGTTCCTCATGCTTTTGGCAGTCTTGCCGGCGCTGTTTGCCTCCGACCCCAAGCTTTCTAACGCCGTGCCCGCCTATAGTGAGGTGTCCGAAGAGGTCGTGGATGCGCTCGTCCATTCGAGCTCTCTCCCGCTGCTTGTCGCCGCAATTATATTTTCGATCTGGGGCGTATCGGTCTATCTGCGCTGTTTGGACTATGTGTTGCGCCGCCGCCTTGTTGCCGTCGCCACCATCTGCGCCCTCTGGATGATTGAGGTCATCCTCAAATACAAGTCGTTCACACCGTTCTATGCCACCGTGCTGTGGTACCTGTACTACGTGCCCATGACGCTCATTCCGCTGCTCTACCAGCTGTGCGGCCTGCGCCTTGCGGGGCTGGAACAACACCGTGCGGGCCGTCGCTATCGCAGCATCTTGTGGGTCGTGGCCATCCTACTTATCGGTTTTGTGCTCACCAACGATTTCCACCGGCAGGTATTCCACTTTGACCGTGCAAGCGACACCTGGAGCAACGATTACACGTACGGCTGGGGCTATTTCGCCGTCTTAGTGTGGACGGCCTTTAACTTCGTGGCCTTTTTTATCCTGGTGGGCCGGTCCTCGTCCTTTCGCATCCAACGTTTCTCGGGCACGGCGGCGCTTGTTTTGTTGGGTGGTGCGTTCTTTGCCATC
>DBGFLF010000311.1:0-6859 GCA_048528725.1 Collinsella sp. | reverse complement strand
ATAAACGCGAGCGTACCCACGATGGTAATAACACCGGTGAAGAGCTGTGTAAAGCCCTGCAGCAGACCGTCGCCCACCTGATCGACGTCGTTGACCACGCGACTCATGAGGTCGCCGTGGGCATGGCCGTCGATAAAGCTGAGCGGCATGCGGCTGAGCTTGTCGCTCGCCTCCACGCGCATGTCGCGCACCGTTTCGTAGGACAGGCGGTTGACGCAATAGCCCTGCAGCCACTGAAAGGCCGCAGCACCTACGACGACAATCGCGAGCTTGGTGACAAGCGGCAGCAGCGCATCGAAGTCCACCTGTCCGGCGGCGACGATAAGGTCGATGCCCTCGCCAATGAGGATGGGCGTGTAGAGCTGCAGAATCACGGAGATGGCGGCACTCACAAACGACGCTACAAACGAAATGCGGTGCGGGCGAACATAGCCCAG
This sequence comes from Collinsella sp., assembly GCA_048528725.1. Taxonomy (GTDB): domain Bacteria; phylum Actinomycetota; class Coriobacteriia; order Coriobacteriales; family Coriobacteriaceae; genus Collinsella. The sequence goes on along the minus strand of DBGFLF010000311.1, from coordinate 6,422 downwards.
CAGGCGGCGGGTCACCGCACCCACGGGATAGCGCTCGGGATCGCCGGGCTGGCGCGGACCGTCGCCCAGGTCGTTGAGGTTATCGTTACCGGACACGTTGGCCGTCATCGTGGCGACCGAACCGGAAGAAGTATACGGATTCATCTAGCAGCCCTCCTTTGCGCAGGCGGATGCGGGGACGGTTGGGGCGGACGCGGGCGCCGCACTCCCCTGCTGGCCCTCGAGTTCCTCGCGGCGAAGCTGCGACTGGCAAATCTCGCGATAGAGCTGGCAGCTTGCATACAGCTCGTCATGCGTGCCCAGGCCCGCAACCGAGCCGTGGTCGAGTACGCAGATCATATCGGCGTCGCGCACGGTCGAGACGCGCTGGCTCACAATAACCGTCGTGAGCGGCAGCCCGCCCTCGGCGGCACCGCGCATGCTGCGCTCGCGAATGGCACGGCGAAGCGCCGCGTCGGTCTTAAAGTCGAGCGCCGAGGCGGAGTCGTCCATGATCAGGACCTGTGGCGAGCCCACCAGGGCGCGCGCGATGGTCAAGCGCTGGCGCTGACCGCCACTGAAGTTCTTGCCGCCCGCCTCGACCGGGGCGTCGAGCCCCTGCGGCTTGTTGCGCACGAACTCGCTCGCCTGCGCCATATCGAGCGCCGCCCAGAGCTCATCGTCGGTCGCCGACTCGTCACGCCAGGTCAGGTTGCTGCGAATGGTGCCGCTCACCAGCGACGTGCGCTGCGGGACGGTCGCGACCACATGGCGCAGCTGGTCGAGCGGCCAAGTGCGCACGTCGGCACCCATCACGCTCACGCTGCCGGTGCCCGCATCGTACAGGCGCGGGATAAGCGAGACGAGCGTAGACTTGCCGCTGCCCGTGCCGCCGATAATGCCGAGCGTTTTGCCCAGCGGCAGCTCCAGCGTCACATCGCTCACGGCATTTGCCGCGCCCACGCCAAACGAAAAGCTCGCATGGTCAAAGCTCAACGCAGGGACCGGAACAGCGCCACCCGCCAGTTCGCCCGGCTCGGGCAGTGCGACCGGCTGGTTGCCCTCATCGGTAATGCTCGGCACGCAATTGAGCACCTCGTTGATACGCGACGCGCTGGCGCTCGACTTGGTAAAGACCACGACCAGGTTGGCGACATACACGATGGAGGTGAGGGTCTGCGTCATGTAGTTGACGAACGCCATGACCTGACCCTGCGTGAGCTCGCCCACGTTGACCTGGATGCCGCCGACCCACAGGATGGCGCACACGCCCAGGTTCATCACAAGAAACGTGACGGGGTTGAGAATCGACGAGAGCTTGCCCACCGCGATGGCAGTATTGGCCTGGTCATCGGCGGCTTGGGCAAAGCGCTCGCGCTCATGGTCCTCGCGCACGAAGGCGCGAACCACGCGAGCGCCCGAAAGCCCCTCGCGGCAAATGAGCGCGATGCGGTCGAGCTTTGCCTGCAGCTGCTTGTAGTAGGGAATGCAGTGCGCCATGACAAACCAAAACACCAGGCCAATGGCGGGCGTGCAAATCAAAAAGATGATGCCGAGCTTAAGGTCGATGGCAAGGGCCGCGCACATGGAGCCCACCGCCAGGAAGGGCCAGCGGATGAGCATGCGCACGCCCAGCGCCACGGCGAGCTGCACCTGGTTGACGTCGTTGGTAATGCGCGTGATGAGCGACGGCGTGCCAAAGCGATCGAGCTCAGCATAGCTCAGCTTGTTGATGTGCTGGTAGAGCGCACCGCGAATGTCGGTGCCCATGCCCTGCGAGGTCAGCGCCGCCATCTTTTGGCAGACGAGCGTAAACGAGATGCCGATCACGGCCATGGCGGCGAGTACCATGCCGTAGTGGACGACGGCACTCACGTCGTGCGCACCGATACCTTTATCAATCATCCGGGCAATCACCAGCGGCGTCAGCAGGTCAAAGATCACTTCGATCAGCTTGCACGCCGGACCGATCACCATATACCGGCGAAACTTACCACCAAAACGCCTGAGCAGCTCAATCATAAAAAGGCGCTCCCTATCATCATCTCTATTCAATCTGATTCATGATAGTACGGAGAGCTCTGGAGATGCGTAAGCAACTCGTTACAGAAGAATCTTGGATAGCGGTAAAAAACCGCGCAAAAAAGAAAGCCCGTGCGCTCGATGGATTCGGATGCCCGACAGAGGCTCCTTATGGCTGCTTCCTTCCGGACCTGACCAGATTCGGAACATGTCGTCATCCGAACCCATCGAACGCGCTAGGCGCTCGATATATATTACCCGCTCCCGCCCTCCACGGCAAGGCGGCTAATTTAGGACGGAGCTTTTTGACTACTTGGGCAATCAGATCGACAAGCAGTCAAATAAGCCCCATCTAAATTAGACTGGTCTGACGCCGTGCCACGAAAAGGGCCTATCTACTACGTTTAAGCTGCAGGGCTCAACCATAGCCGGCTTTTTCAAAGATCGGCAAGCCGTCTACCTGCAGTTTTACTTTCGCATATTCCGGGATGATCGAGGGCACTCGGTTAAACGTAGTAGATGGCCGCATTTCGTGGCGGACGGTCCGACCCAAGGCACAAGGCGGCCAGCCTCGGATAGCCATTCTCGATGTTGCGGTGGAATAGTTCCTGTTTTTGCTGTCTGAGCCGCCAAACAGGAACTATTTCACCGCAACTTATCGAGGGGATAGATTTTAGATGCGGCCGAGGTCGAAGGCTTGGACGGCTGCTTCACCGGCGCAGATGAGGTTGGTTGTGGCTTCCTGGGGATCGAGCGCCAGCTCAAGACCCATGGGCTTGCGGCAGACCGGCAAAACCAGGTCGATGCCCCGCTCGTACACCGCGTCCAGGTTGTCGGCACGACCGCCCACGACGGCAACAACCGGCTTGCCATAGCGCTTGGCACGGCGGGCCACGCCCACCGGCGCCTTGCCGGCAGCGGATTGCTCGTCCATATTGCCCTCGCCCGTTATGACCAGGTCGACATCACGCACGTGCTCGTCAAACCCAATCAGATCAAGCACCGTCTCCACGCCCGAGCGTAGCTCTGCACCGAGCGCCAGCAGCGCGGCGCCCAGACCGCCAGCGGCACCGGCGCCGGGCACGCCGAGCACCGAGCCAAACGTCCGCGCGCCCTCGGGCACGCGCAGTAACCCCTGAGCCCGTGCCTCGGCAATCGCCGTATCGAGCAGGCGACCGTAACCGACCATCCAGCCGTCGTGCCTGCCCAGCGCTTCGACATCGCCTGTCGGCAGGCCCTTTTGCCCGCCAAACACCGCCAGTGCCCCGCGACGCCCCACGAGCGGATTCTCGACATCCGAAAGCACAACGATACGAGCGCCATCCAAAGCCTGCAGCGCTGGCGCCAAATCAACGCTCGCCACCTGCTCAAGGCCCGCAAGACCGGGAGCGATATTGCAGCCACACTCATCGACCAGGCGGGCGCCCAGCGCCTGCAGCATACCAGCGCCACCGTCGTTGGTGGCACTGCCGCCCAGACCAATATAGAGTGTCTTTGCGCCCGTGTGAACCGCGCGAAGCATGAGCTCGCCCACGCCATAGGTTGTGGCCGCCAACGCCGCCGACTCCGTGCAAGGCGAGTACCCGATGCCCGCGGCTTCGGCCATCTCAATGACAGCCGACTCATGCTCGCCGTCCACCAGCATCCGGGCAGCCACGCGCTTGCCCGAGGGACCTGCCACCTCGCAGGTCACAATCTCACCGCCGCACGCAGCAACGGCATCGAGCGTTCCCTCGCCGCCATCCGCCAGCGGCAGCGCGCTTACCTGGGCATCGGGCCACACGCGGCGCACGCCCCCGGCAACTGCCGACTCTGCCTGCGAGCTCGACACGCTGCCTTTAAAGGAGTCGATCGCCAGCAGCACACGGCGGGGCCGCCGCTGCACGGAACCAAAGTCGACCGTCTCGTCGGCAAGATCCCCAACACCCGCGAGCGCCTCGGCATGAGCGGCGTGCGCCTCAAGGTTCAGACCGCAGCCGATGCCGTCGACACCGCGCAAACCGGCAAAATAACCACTCAGCACCGCGCGGCACTCGTCTGCCAGCACGCCGGCGGTCACATTAAACCGATGATTCAGGCGCGAATCGGCATTGAGGTCGTATAGCGACCCCAGAGCGCCCGCCTTAGCATCGGCCGCGCCGTACACGCAGCGCCCCACGCGCGCGTTAACCATAAGCCCCGCGCACATGCAGCAGGGCTCGAGCGTCACGTAGACCGTACAATCGAAAAGGCGCCAGCGTCCAAGCGACTGAGCGGCGGCGCATAGGGCCGCAAACTCGGCATGCGCCGAAGGGTCTTGGTCGAGCTCGCGGCGATTATGCGCCCGCGCGACGATCTCTCCCGCACGCACCACTACGGCACCGATCGGCACCTCGCCCACCACCGCGGCGGCATGCGCCTCCGCCAGCGCCTCGCGCATGAACTTCTCATCGATTCCGGTGCTCGTCATCGTTCACCTCCCCTGTTGCAAATCCAAAACGATGCTATCATTACGACTCACGGAGAGATGGCAGAGCGGTTGAATGCGGCGGTCTTGAAAACCGTTGAGCGCGAGAGCGTTCCGGGGGTTCGAATCCCCCTCTCTCCGCCACTCTTAGTGATTCACCGGCGTCATGGTCCGCTCGAACAGCGCATCGACCACGTCGGCGATTTCGGATCGGCGCTCTAATACGTGGCCCGATTCCCACCACATGGTAAAGAGCCGAATAATGCCGCCGGCGACAAACTCAGACGTCGTCTCGAGCGATACGGGCGCGAGCGCGTCCTCGTCAAGCGCGCTCATCACGCGTCCGCGTATGGAGCGCGCGATGCGGTCGCAAATCATGCTGGTCAGCATACCCGACATACTGCTCGCCAAAATGTTATCCATGAGCTGCTCATGCGCCAGAATCAGATCCATGGCATCGGCGAACACTTCGTGGCGAAGCGCTCGCACGTCCTCGGCGCCCTCCGCGCCATCCGCATCGGCCCGCTTTTGCGGCAGGCCCGACATAAGTTCATCGATATAGAAGGCAAAGTAATCATTTTTGTCGCGGAAGTGCTTGTAGAACGTCGTCCGACGAATCATAGCGCGGTCGCACAGCATGGCAACCGTCACGTCCTCAAACCGATGCTCTTCGAGCAGCTCGGTAAAGGCCTCGAACAGGGCCCGATAGGTTTTCTTGATGCGAAGGTCCATACGCATCGCCCTCCTCAAGGAAAAGACAGCACTCACCAATCTGTCGCATATCTTACACCTGTATCGCCCGCCCCCTGGCGAATGGCCTCACCTTGGTGGAAACATAACGCTTACCGGAAAGTTCGGTATCGCCAAAGGTTGCGGGTATACTAGTAGCGTTACACCAACGGCGGCCGGCGGAAGACGCCGCGGCCATTCGAAACGGAGACACCATGATTCCCGTCATCATCGGTATCGTTGTTGTCGTTGTGATTGTCTGCGCCATCGCCGGCATCTACAACAACATGGTCACCAAGCGCAATCGCATTGATAACGCCTGGCAAAACATCGACACGCAGCTGCAGCGCCGCAACGACCTGATCCCTAACCTGGTCGAGACCGTCAAGGGCTACGCCAAACACGAGCAGGACACGCTTGCCGCCGTTGTCAACGCGCGCAACGCCGCCGTGAGCGCCACCACGCCCGAAGCCAAGATGGAAGCCGACAACGTGCTGACCGGCGCCCTGCGCCAGCTCTTCGCCGTGGCCGAGGCTTACCCCGATCTTAAGGCGAACACCAACTTTACGCAGCTCCAAGCCACGCTCGAAGACACCGAGAACAAGGTGAGCTACGCGCGCCAGAGCTACAACGACTGCGTGCTCAGCTACAACAACGCCATCCAGACCTTCCCGGCCGTCATCTTTGCCGGCATCTTTCAGTTTAAGGAGCGCCAGGGCTTCGAGGCCGCCGAGGCCGCCCGCCAGGCACCAACCGTCAAGTTCTAGTGAGCCGTTGACGCATCCACAACCGTTTTTTGCATAAACCGCCCCGTCGAATGCATACTTCGACGGGGCGGTTGCTTTTTGCCCGAAGGTACCCCCAGGGGCGGCGTGCAAATTTTGGAGTTTTCAGCATCCCGGAACCCACAGGCGGGCGGCAACCGAAAAAACGCGCACGTCTCCTCTTCGGCTGCAACTACGGCAAAGCCCTAACAGCCAAATCAGAACCACCCTTAAAAAGGGTGGTTTGCTCTTAGGGTATAACCCACGGGCCCCGGGCTCGCGTCTAAAGGCGCGGGCCCGGACTTCGTCCAGGCCTAGTGCATCTTGACCCGTGGCGTGCCGGTCGAACCGGCGGGATCACCTCCTCTTGAAGGGGTCCTCGTACTCCTTCACGCTCAGCTTGTCCAGCGCGATGTCGTGGGACTCCTGCTCCCTGATGTACTTGGCGATCGTCGCCTCGTTCAGGCCGACGGTGGACACGT